>NZ_DATCNW010000411.1:0-4540 GCF_036565025.1 Pengzhenrongella sp. | reverse complement strand
CAGACGGTCGTCGAGGACGAGGCCGCCCGCGGGTACGCGGGCCGGTTCGGCGCGGGGACCCCGCGGATCAACGACGGGTCGCTGCTGTTCCTGCAGCACATGCTCTCAAAGATGAAGCCGGTGTCCGAGGGCGGGTCGCGGTTGGCGATCGTGTTCAACGGCTCGCCTCTGTTCAGCGGTGGGGCGGGGTCCGGGGAGTCGGAGATCCGCCGGTGGATCCTGGAGAACGACTGGCTCGAGGGCATCGTCGCCCTGCCCGACCAGCTGTTTTACAACACGGGGATCTCCACGTACTTCTGGATCCTGTCCAACCGCAAGAGGCCCGAGCACAAGGGCAAGGTCATCCTGCTGGACGCGCGCGAGCAGTTCACCAAGATGCGCAAGTCCCTCGGCGACAAGCGCAAGGAGATCGCGCCGGAGCAGATCGAGGAGATCACGCGGTGGTACGCGGACGCCCTCGAGCTCGCGGCCGACCCGTCCGCGGAGGCTCACGCGAAGGCGAAGGTCTTCGACACGACCGAGTTCGGGTATCAGCGCATCACAGTCGAGCGCCCGCTTCGGCTTCGGTTCGAGATGTCCGACGACGGGCTCGACGTGCTGCGCGCGACCCGGCAGTTCAAGGGCCTCGGGCTCGGGTATCGGGACGCGCTGGTCAAGTCTCTCGAGTCCCTGCGCGGGGTCGACGGATCGACGAGGAAGGCGTTCCAGGCTCAGCTCGGCCCGGCGCTCGTGGCCAACGGGCTCTCACTGGCGACACCGTTGTACAAGGCCGTCTGGTCGGCCGTTTCCGTCACTGACCCCGATGGGGAACTCCAGCTCGACGCGAAGAAGCGCCCCCTGCCGGATCCCGATCTGCGCGACAACGAGAACGTGCCGCTTGGCGAGGACGTCGACGACTACTTGGCGCGCGAGGTCCTCCCGCACGTGCCCGACGCCTGGGTCGACGAGACCAAGACGAGAATCGGATACGAGATCCCGTTCACGCGGCACTTCTACGTCTACACGCCACCGCGTCCGTTGGCCGAAATTGACGCCGAACTCACGGCTTTGGAGTCCGAGATCCAGCGCCTTCTCGGCGAGGTCACGACGTGATTGCCCGACTGAAGGACATGGTGGTAACCAATGCCCGCGCTTTAGTCGAGACAACCGATCCGGGATACGCATTTAGATACGTGGATATCAGTAGCGTCAACGAAGGACGAATCGATCTCCCGGCGGAGTCCATTCGATTCGATTCGGCTCCATCACGGGCGCGACGCCTTGCAGATGTCGGCGATACCATTGTCTCGACGGTGCGAACTTATCTCCGCGCCGTGGCAACTGTTCCAGCGACAGACGATTGTCTCGTATTCTCGACGGGCTTTGCCGTGCTTCACCCACGAACGGAGCGCATCGACGCCCGGTACCTTGGGTATATCTGTCAGAGTGCGTCATTTATCGACTCGCTGGTCGCGCGAAGCGTCGGCGTGAGTTACCCGGTCAACCTTCACGCCCAGTTGGCGACCCCCGCGCCGGCAGTCGATGGGTCGGGCTGTCTCACCAACGGACGGTGCCAGCCCCGGTCCGCAGCGGCATGCGCCCAAGGCGATTGCCCGCCGACGTGAGCCCGCCAACCGGCACCCGGGAAGCCGACCATGACCATGCCCCGGGGCCGCGCCGGGCGGCAACTGGAGCGAGCGGCCGCAGTCACCGACGCCACTGACCCCGGTAGGTTTGCAGGTCGGAGGCAGTATCGTGCCGCCGTTTGCGTGAAACAGCCGACCGCCGTCTGCGTGGTGCGGCGGGTGGGCCGTCGGGCGCTCGACCTCAAGCGAGTTCAGTGTGGCCGGTAGGCGTCGCGGCGATGGGTGACGGTGATGATGGTCACGACCCGGTGATCGTCGTCGATCGTGTAGATGACTCGGTAGGTGCCCCGCCGGGCGCCCCACTTCCCCAGGAATGGCGCACGCAGCGGCTTGCCGACTCGCCGCGGCGTGCGCAGCAGGTCACCGGTGATGAACTCGAGCACTGCGGCGGCCACAGTCTCGGGGATCTGCTCTCCGAGAGTGCGCCGGGCGGGCCCGGAGACGCTCAGCGTGTACGAGCTCGCCTCAGCCAACCGTCAGCGGCCCAGGCCGGCCAGGTAGGCCCGCAGGCCTGCCTCGTCGACGACGTCCCCGGAAGCCACCGCAGCCTCACCCTCGGTGATCTGACGCATCAGGTCCGGATCGGAGAGGATCTCGAGCGTCTCCTCAAGACCTGCGAGGTCGTCCGGGCTGATGAGGACCGCGGCTGGTCGTCCATTGCGGGTCAGTGTGACCCGCTCATGCGTTCCTGCGACGCGGTCGACCAGGGTCTTCAGCGTGCTGCGCGCCTCGCTCACCGGCAGAGTCTCCATGCGAACAAGGGTACGTGATTTCGTACAGAAAGCCAGGGGCTCAGGTCAGCACGAGGACACCCGGACGTGAGCACGCGGGGGTTGGTGCACCGGTGTGAGCCCGTAGCGCTGAGGAAGCCGTGCCACCGAACGCCGAAAGTCACCCGGGCAGTAGTTCCTCAACGGACCACAACTTAACGGTCGTAGAGTGCTGGTCGCGCCAGCGACATCGGTCGCGGTAACCGGCGTCGAGGACCCACGCCTGGTGGCCCAAATCTCGCGGCGCGCGCCGCCCGTCAGGAGCGGCGGGGAACGTCCCGCGGGAACACCTCGCGCCGAGGTCGATCCCGACCCTCAAGAGGCGAACGTTACCGTCTCAACGCCTGAGATCAAACGTTCCCGCGGGGACGTTCCGCCAATCTCGTCGGTGGCGAGATGACGACCGCACTTACCGGTCGTCACGCACCGGTCCCGCCAGTGACCGGGCGATCATCTACCTGCTGTGGTCTACCGGTCTGCGCCGCGAGGAGCGGGTCACCCTCGACCTGGACCAGATCCGCCCGACCACCCGAGCCGCTGCGGCGCTGGGTCCGCAAGAACCACCAGGCGACCCTCGCGCGGGACAGGGCCGCCATGGCGGCCATCGCCACCGAGTTCGACGTCTACATCCACGAGCTGCTGACCGTGCGCCGAGCAGCCGGCGAGGCCGCACCGGCCGACCTCACGACGAGGCTGCTCACCGAGCGGATCGCTTACCGGTACCTCACCGACACGCAGATCGTCAGCATCCTGCGCCTGTGGACGGTGGGCGAGCTGAGCACGATCTCGGCCAGCGTCAGCATCCTCGCCCACTACCTCGCCGCTCACCAGGAGATCCAGCGGGACCTGCGCGCCAACCGGGCGTCGCTCCCGGTCGCGATCGACGAGATCCTCCGCATCCACTCTCCCCTGATCTCCAACCGCCGGATCACCACCACGGACGTCGAGCTCGGGGGACGTGAGCTGGCAGCCGGCGACCGGATCACCCTGATGTGGACCTCCGCCAACCGGGACGAGGCCGTGTTCGGCGATCCCGACGAGTTCCGGCTGGACCGCGACCCGTCGGCGAACCTGCTCTACGGCGCGGGCATCCACGTCTGCCCCGGGGCGCCGATGGCCCGCCTCGAGCTGCTCGTCCTGATGGAGGAGCTCCTCGACCGGACCACCGGCATCGGCCTGGTGCCGGGCACGGAACCGACGAAGGCCGTCTACCCCGCCAGCGGGTTCACCTGGTTGCCGTTGCGAATCTCCTGACACACCGGTTTTCGGAAGGTTTGGTGCGCGGGGCGCACCAAACCTTCCGAAAACGGCGGATCAATGCGGACCGGCCGCTCCCTTGAGCTTGCGCCAGCCCCCGGCGCGGTTGTTGGCGATGATCTGCCGGAACATCGCGGTCAGGGCCGGCGCGTTAATGGTTTCGCCCTCGCGCAGGGCCACGGTTCGGGCGGTCTTGGTGTCGTGGCCCGCGGTGATGATGCCCTCCGGGTCCGGCACGATCGCGCCGTCGTACAGGAAGACATTGACGTGGTCCTTCGCCGCGAACAGCGCGCAGAGGTTGCCCTCGAGCACGAAGTACGGGCGGTCGGTGCGCTTGATCGTCTCCACGACGTCCGGGTCCGCCGCATGGATCAGCGCGCGCACCTCCCGACAGATCGCCTGCTGCCATTCGGGCAGGGCTTCGATGTACGCGTCCACCCGAGGGTCTGCCATCCGATCAGGCTATCCAGCGCCTCACGTCCGTGCCGCCCGACGACGAGTCACCTCGACCAGAGCATCGAAATAGGAGTCGTTGTCGCATTTCCCGCGAAAATACGACAACGACTCCCAGTTCGCGGCGCGAGCCAGCCCGAGGGCGGCGGGCCGAGGTCGTCGGTGTCGGTGCCGGGCTCGGCCCTTCAAACACCCTGAGTGGACGGGGCGAATCGGCGATCGCGGGTTCGCGCCCGCGAGTTCGCCGATCGAACAGTGTCCGAGTTCGACGCCTGGCGAGTTCGCGGGCTCGCTGCCCCGTCGTCCCGGCGACCTGCCCCGAAGGCCCGCTGTCCGGGCAGCCGGCAGGCCGACTCGACCTCAGTGCAGCGCTCAGTGCAGCGAAAGTGCACCAAAACGCCTCATTCACTGCACTTTTGATGCACAGAGCGATGC
>NZ_DATCNW010000410.1:0-3645 GCF_036565025.1 Pengzhenrongella sp. | reverse complement strand
GTTCTTCAACGCGGTCCTGTACATCAACGACAACGCCAAATGGCCGCTGCAGCTCGTGCTGCGCTCCTACGTCCTGCAGGGCGTGAGCCTGCCCGGCGGCGGCACCGGGACCGCCGACGTCGTCAAGGGCGCCGTCACCGGCCTGCCCCTCCAGATGGCCGTCATGGTCCTGGCGATCATCCCGATCCTGCTGGTCTACCCCTTCGTCCAACGCCACTTCACCAAGGGCGTCATCTTCGGCGCCGTCAAGGGCTGAAAGGGGCTGTGCTTTGGCGTTGGGTGAGGACCGGAGCCAGGAGGCGGGTCTCGGCCGGGAGGGTGCCGGCCACGCGGGCGACGGCCATCTCGACGGCGACGCGGCCGATCGCCAGGGCGGGGATGTCCACGGCGGTGAGCGGGATCGGCTGGCCGACGGCGATGTCGAGCGGGCACACCGCGACCAGCGAGATGTCGTCGGGGATGACCTTGCCGCGCTCGCGCAGCGTGCCGATGACTGCCGGCAACGCGACCTCGTTGTGCACGACCATCGCCGTCACGTCCGGCATCCGCTGGAGCACCTGGTCGACGGCGACCAGCGCGCCCGTCGGGGACGACTCGCACGGCTCGTAGATGCCCTCGAGCCCGAGCTCGGCGATCTGCGCCGTGAACCCGCGCAGCATCCGGTCGGCATAGGACGTGTGCCGTTCGAGCACCGCGCGCGGTGAGCCGATCAGGGCGATCTTCCGGTGGCCCAGCTGGGCCAGGTGCCGCACGGCGGTCCGGCCCGCGGCCTCGAAGTCCAGGTCGACGCACGACAGGCCCTGGGGGTTGCTGGGCAGCCCGATCAGCACCGAGGGCTGGCGCAGGGCGGCGAGGACGGGCACCCGCGGGTCGTCCGCCTCGATGTCCATCATGATCAGCGCGTCGACCATCGAGCCGTCGCCGACGCGCTCGAGGCCCGCGCCGTCGTCCTGGGTGAGCAGCAGGATGTCGTGCTCGAAGGTCCGCGCGCTGGTGACGACCCCCGCAACGAACTGCATGATGACACTGACGTTCACCCCGGCGCGCAGGGGTGCCATCAGGGCGATCACGTTGGTGCGACTGGACGCGAGCGCGCGCGCACCGGCGTGCGGGCGGTAGCCGAGCTTGCGGATGCTGCGCTCGACCCGCTGGCGGGTCGGCGCCGAGATCGGTCGCTTGCCGGACAGGACATAGGACACCGTCGAGGTCGACACCCCCGCGGCCCGCGCCACGTCGTCGATGGTTGCCACACTCACGCCCTGTCCTGATCGCAGTGCCGGAACGTCCCGGCGGCCGGCGGTGAGGCCCGTATCGGCGCCCCACCCTAGCGCGGGCGCCGGCCTCGCCTGCACAACCGGCTCCTGCGCCAATCGCCGCAATCCTACGCGGAACCGCTTCGACGCGCCCTGCGAACGGAAACGCGTCGAGATGGGAGACTGGCGTCCGGACGCGCCGCGCAACTGCGGGCTCGGGCGCCTGGAACCGCTTCGATGAAAAGCCGCGCGCGAGACAGAGGCAATGGTGCACCTGACCCCGACGACTGCGAACGTCACCCCCCAGCGGGAGACCCGACCCGACCGACCGGGCCTCGACGCGCTCACCCGCGAGCTCGGGCTGCTGTACGGCTGCGACTACAACCCCGAGCAGTGGCCGCGCGAGGTGTGGCGCGAGGACGTCGCCCTGATGCGGGCGGCCGGGGTGAACCTGGTGACCGTCGGCGTGTTCAGCTGGGCGCTGCTCGAGCCGCGGCACGGAGAGCTCGATCTCGACTGGCTGGGCGACGTGCTGGACCTGATGCACTCGGCCGGCATCGCCGTCGACCTGGCGACCCCCACCGCGTCCCCGCCCGCATGGCTGGGCCTGCGCTCGCCCGAGGTGCGCGCGGTGAACGCCGACGGCGTCCGGCTCAGCCACGGTTCGCGCAACCACTTCTGCCCCTCCTCGCCCGTCTACCGCGCGGCGGCGCTGCGGATCGCGGGTGCGCTGCTGGACCGGTTCGGCGACCACCCGGCCGTGCGCATGTGGCACATCGGCAACGAGTACGGCCAGGTGTGCCACTGCGACCTGTGCGGCGGGGAGTTCCAGGCCTGGCTGCGCCGGCGGTACGGCACCGTCGAGTCGCTGAACACGGCGTGGGGCACGACCTTCTGGAGCCAGCGCTACGACGACTGGTCCGAGATCGTGCCGCCACGCGCGGCGCCGTACCTCATCAACCCGACACAGAACCTCGACTTCAGCCGGTTCGCGTCCGACCAGTTGCTCGCGCTGTACGTCGAGCAGCGCGACCTCGTGCGCCGGGCCGCACCGGGGGTCCCGGTCACGACCAACTTCATGGGCTTCCACCCGCTCACCGACTATTGGCGGTGGGCGCCTGAGGTCGACGTCGTCGCGGACGATGCTTATCCCGACCCCGCCGATCCGGACTCCCCGGTGCGGCAGTCCCTCGCGCACGATCTGATGCGCGGGCTCGCCGGCGGGACGGCTTGGATGCTCCTGGAGCAGGCCGCGAGCGCGGTGAACTGGCGCGAGCACAACCTGCCCAAGACCCCGGCACGGATGCGGCTGGACTCCCTGCGGGCGATCGCGCGCGGCGCGGACGGGTCGTGCTACTTCCAGTGGCGCCAGTCCGCGTTCGGCGCCGAGCGCTTCCACTCCGCGCTCGTTCCGCACGCCGGACCGGACACCCGACTGCACCGCGCCGTCGTCGCGCACGGCGCCGAGCTGCGCCGCCTCGGCGCCCTCGTGGGTGCGCGGGTCGAGGCGCGGGCCGCGCTCGTCTTCGACTGGTCGAGCTGGTGGGCCGCGCACGAGCCGGCCGGGCCGAGCCGGCGCCTGGCGGTGATGGACCAGGTCCTCGCCTACTACCGGCCGCTGTGGCGTGCGGGCATCGCGGTCGACGTCGTGCACCCCGGCGGCGACCTGTCGGGCTACGACCTCGTCGTCGCACCCCAGCTGTACCTGGTCACCGACGACGATGCGGCGAACCTGCGGGGCGTCGTCGAGCGCGGGGGAGTCCTGCTGCTGGGACCGTTCTCCGGGGTCGCCGACGCGGACGCGCACATCCGGCTCGGCCGGTTCCCCGTCCCGTTCGCGGACCTGGTCGGCGGGTCGGGTGAGGAGTTCTGCCCCCTGCCCGACGGCGGTGTGCCTGTCACCTCCGGCGCGCTCGGCGACTTCACCGCGACGGTCTGGGGGGAGCGGCTGCGCGTGGACGACGGAGAGGCGGTCGCGTCCTACGCCGGCGCGGACCTCGACGGTTCGCCCGCGGTGCTGCGCCGCCGGTCCGCCGCCGGCGGGGCGGCCTGGTACGTCGGGACCATCCCGCCGCTCGGCGTGCTCGAGGTGATCGTGGCCCGCTGCGCGGCCGCCGCAGGGCTCAACGGCGCGCTCGCCGGCTCGGGCGCGCTGCCCGACGGCGTCGAGGCGGTCCGGCGCGGCGACGTGCTCTTCCTGCTCAACACCGCCGCCGCCGAACGGTCGGTGCCGCTCGCCGGGACCCATCGCGACCTGCTCACGGGCGAGGTCCACCCGGGCACCGTGCGCCTGCGCGCCGAGGGCGCCGTCGCCCTGGTCGAGGGCTCGCCGTGAGCGGCGGCGACGACCGGCGGGCCGCCGACGCGCTGTGGTTCGACCGCCCCGCGGCGA
>NZ_DATCNW010000409.1:0-31971 GCF_036565025.1 Pengzhenrongella sp. | reverse complement strand
GACCCCCGACGCCAACCGCCGACGCCAACCGCCGACCCTCGACGCCGACCCCCGACGCCGACCGCCGAAGGCGGCTCGCACGTGCTGACCGACCGGCTCGACGTGTCAGCCCCCGCGCGGTCCATACGGCGCGCAACGTCTGACAACTTCCACGCACCTCGAGCGTGTCAGCCCCTGCGCGGTCCATACCGCGCGCCAGATCTGACAAGTTTCACGAACCCCGACGTGTCAGCCGCTGCGCGGCGTATACCGCGCGCTCCGGCTGACACGTCGCGGGAGGGGGGCGGGTCAGGGGGCGTCGAACGGGGCTACCACCTCGCGGAGCAGGTCGGCGAGGCGGTCGCGGTCGGGGACGCTGAGGCTGGCGAGCAGGCCGCGCTCCACGTCCAGCAGCTCCGACATCGCGGCGTCCACCTGCGTGCGACCACGCTCGGTGAGCTGCACGAGGACCCCGCGGCGGTCGCCGGGGGAGGGCAGCCGGAGCACCAGACCGTGCTCGGCGAGGCGGTCGATCCGGTTCGTCATCGTGCCGGAGGTGACCAGCGTCTGGGTGAGCAGCGCGCCGGGGGACAGCCGGTACGGCTTGCCCGAGCGACGCAGGGCGGAGAGCACGTCGAACTCCCACGGCTCGAGATCGTGGCGCGCGAAGGAGCCGCGGCGGGCGAGGTCCAGGTGGCGCGCGAGCCGAGTGACCCGGGACAGCACGGTGAGCGGGTCGACGTCGAGATCCGGGCGCTCGCGATGCCAGGCCGCGACGATCCGGTCGACCTCGTCCTCGTCCTGCCCCTGTGGGTGCTGCATACTCGGCCCCGCTGCCATGGGTGCGAGGTTACTCGACGTCGAGATACCTCGCGCTCGCTCTGGTCAGCGTCGGCCTGCGCTCGAGGCCGCTCAGGCCGTTCCAGGCGAGGTTCACCAGGTGCGCGGCGACGTCGGTCTTGACCGGGCTGCGCGCCTCCAGCCAGTGCTGCCCGGTGAGCGCGACCATCCCGACGAGCATCCGCGCGTAGATCGGGGCGGTCTTCGGGTCGAGTCCCTGCCGCTTGAACTGGTCGGCGAGCAGGTGCTCGACCTCGGTCGCGACGTCGCCGATCAGGCTCGAGAAGGAGCCGGTGGCCTGGGCGACGGGCGAGTCCCGGACCAGGATCCGGAACCCGTCGGTGTTGTTCTCGATGTACGTGAGCAGCGCTAGGGCGGTCCGTTCGAGCAGCACCTTGGGGTGCCCGCTCGAGGCGAGCGCCTCGGTCAGCGCGGCCGTCAGGGAGCTGACCTCCCGGTCGACGACGACGGCGTAGATGCCCTCCTTGCCCCCGAAGTGTTCGTAGACCACGGGCTTGGACACCTGCGCGCGGACCGCGATCTCTTCCACGCTGGTGCCGTCGAACCCCTTCTCTGCGAACAGCTTGCGCGAGACGGCGAGAAGTTGCTCCCGTCGCTCCTTGCCCGTCATCCGGGCCCTGGGGGGTCGCTTGCTCTCGGAGGCCACTGGGCCATCATGCCGTCTCCGGGCTGGCAGACTGTGGGCGCGACCGCGCGCTCGGCGCGGACGGTCCGCCTTGGTGTAACGGCAGCACGCAGACCTTTGGAGTCTTGCAGTCCAGGTTCGAATCCTGGGGGCGGAGCGGAAAGAGTGACCCGGGCGGGGCGGACGGAGGGTGTCCAGCGCGGCGGTAGACTGGCAATGCGACATATCCGCGCCCCCGGGGGATTTCTCGGGCAGATCCGCTGGGAGTCCCGCGTCGTGACCACCCCACGTCCCGCAGCCGTCATCGTCCTCGCCGCAGGCGAAGGAACCCGAATGCGGTCCTCCGCGCCGAAGGTGTTGCACACCCTCGGCGGAAGATCGATGCTCGGCCACGCGCTGGCCGCCGCCAATGAGCTGGAGCCCGGGCGCGTCGTCGTCGTCGTGCGGCACGGCCGAGAACAGGTCGTCGAGCACCTCCGCGCCCTCGATCCGAACGCCCTCGTCGCCGACCAGGACGAGATCCCCGGCACCGGCCGCGCCGTGCAGTGCGGCCTGTCGGTGCTCGACGCCGCCGCGCACGCCGACGTCGCGCGGGACCGCGAGGGTTCCCGCGCGCAGCCCGAGGGCGGTCACATCGACGGCGCCGTCGTGGTCATCGCCGGCGACGTCCCGCTGCTCGACGGCGCGACCCTGGGCGAGCTGCTCGCAGCCCACACCGCGGACGGCAACGCCGTCACCGTGCTCACCACCGAGGTCGACGACGCGACCGGCTACGGCCGGATCGTGCGCGAGCCCGGCACCGGCGACGTGCTCGAGATCGTCGAGCAGCGCGACGCCGACGAGGCCCAGCGCGCCATCACCGAGATCAACTCCTCGATCTACGTGTTCGACGCCGCCGCGCTCCGCGGCGCGCTCGGTCGCCTCGGCCGGGACAACGCGCAGGGCGAGGTCTACCTCACCGACGTGCTCGCCCTCGCCCGGGCCGACGGCGGCGCCGTGCGGGCCCTGCGCACCGACGACCCGCTGCTGGTCCAGGGCGTCAACGACCGCCTGCAGCTCGCGACGCTGCGCGCCGAGCTCAACCGCCGCACGCTCGAGGAGTGGATGCTCGCGGGCGTCACGGTCGTCGACCCCGCCACGACCTGGGTCGACGTCGACGTCGAGCTCGCCCAGGACGTCACCCTGCTGCCCGGCACCCAGCTGCACGGCAAGACGGTCGTCGCCACCGGCGCCACGATCGGCCCGGACACGACCCTCACGGACGTGCAGGTCGGCGAGGGCAGCACCATCGTGCGGACGCACGGGTCGCATGCGGTGATCGGCGCGGACTCGCTCGTCGGGCCGTTCGCCTACCTGCGCCCGGGCACGGTCCTCGGGGACCACGCCAAGATCGGCACGTTCGTCGAGACGAAGAACGCCACGATCGGCGCCGGCTCCAAGGTGCCGCACCTGTCCTACGTCGGCGACGCCACGATCGGCGAGGAGACGAACATCGGCGCGGCGTCGGTCTTCGTCAACTACGACGGCGTGAGCAAGCACCACACGACCATCGGGTCCTACGCGCGCACCGGCTCGGACAACATGTTCGTCGCCCCGGTCACGGTCGGCGACGGCGCCTACACGGGAGCCGGTTCGGTGATCCGGCGCGACGTGCCGCCGGGCGCGCTCGCCGTGAACAGCGGCGCCCAGCGCAACATCGATGGCTGGGTGCTGCGCAGCCGCTCCGGGACCCCGGCCGCCGAGGCCGCGGCACGGGCGCTCGCCGAGCTGGGCGAGGACCCCGACCTGTCGCCCCAGGCGCGCGACGAGCGCGCTCGGGCGGGGCTGGCCGCCACGGCCACGCACCCGTCCCCACCTCCCACGCTGCCGCAGCCCGCGGTCCGCGAAACCCCGAGCGCGCCCGTCGCGATCACGAAGGAAACACCTTGATGACCGGGATCACGTCTCACGACCCCGAGAAGCGGCTGGTCCTGGTCTCAGGGCGGGCGCACCCCGAGCTCGCGGCAGCGGTGTCGCTCCAGCTCGGCAGCGAACTCGTCCCCACGACCGCGTACGACTTCGCCAACGGTGAGATCTACGTCCGGTTCGGGGAGTCCGTCCGTGGCTCCGACGCCTTCGTGCTGCAGAGCCACGCGGCGCCGATCAACGTGTGGATCATGGAGCAGCTGATCATGGTCGACGCGCTCAAGCGCGCGTCCGCCAAGACCATCACCGTGATCGTGCCGTTCTACGGCTACGCGCGGCAGGACAAGAAGCACCGCGGCCGCGAGCCGATCTCGGCCCGTCTGATGGCCGACCTGTTCAAGACCGCCGGTGCGGACCGGCTGATGAGCGTCGACCTGCACACCTCGCAGATCCAGGGCTTCTTCGACGGGCCCGTCGACCACCTCATGGCGCTCCCGCTGCTCGCGAACTACGTGCGCGGCCGGGTCGACTCGAGCAAGCTCACCGTGGTCTCGCCCGACGCCGGCCGGGTTCGCCTCGCCGACCAGTGGGCGGACCGCCTCGGCGCCCCGCTCGCGATCATCCACAAGCGGCGCGACCCCACGATCCCGAACCAGGTCAAGGTCCACGAGCTCGTCGGCCAGGTCAAGGGCCGTACCTGCGTGATCGTCGACGACATGATCGACACCGCGGGCACGATCGTGCAGGCCGCCGAGGCGCTCTTCGACAACGGCGCGGCCGAGGTCATCGTCGCCTCGACCCACGCCGTGCTCTCCGGGCCCGCCGTGGACCGGCTGAAGAACTCGCGGATCACCGAGGTCGTCGTCTCCGACACCCTCCCGATCCCCGACGAGCACCGGTTCCCGAAGCTCACCGTGCTGTCCATCGCCCCGCTGATCGCCCGCGCGATCCGTGAGGTGTTCGACGACGGCTCGGTCACCTCGCTGTTCGACGGACAGGCCTGACCCAGACCCGACCGCGATCCTCCGCAACGTCCGAGGATTCTCCGTAACGTCCCAGGGTTCTCTGTAACGTCCGAGCGTTGACGTCCTATAGGACGTCAACGCTCGGACGTTGCGCTTTGGCAGTCGCAGTCGCAGTCGCAGTCGCAGTCGCAGTCGCAGTCGCTGCCGCTGCCGCTGCCGCAGCAGCAGCAGGTGCCGCCGCCGCCGCCGCCGCCGCGGCGGGGCGTTTCGCGCCGGGGCGCGCGCCGGGTAGACTTCTCAGGTTGCCTCGGCGAGGGAAGTCGGACGGTCAGGTGTTTCCTGACCCGCCGGTTCCGTGATCGACAAGGCGGTCGCCTCCGCGTGCCCGTCCTGCGCCCCGCGTCGAGGCCGCCTGAGTTCGCTTGCGAACATTGCTCGAATCTGAACATCACCATCGTCATGGGAGTCTTTCGTGTCCGAGATCAAGCTCGTCGCCACTGCCCGCACCGATTTCGGCAAGGGCGCCGCGCGTCGCACCCGCCGCGCCGGCCTGATCCCCGCCGTGCTCTACGGCCACGGCGGCGAGCCGCTGCACGTGTCCCTGCCCGGCCACGCGACGATGATGGCGCTGAAGCACACGAACGCGCTGTTCACGATCGAGTTCGAGGGCACCTCGCGCCTGACGATCGCCAAGGACATCCAGAAGGACCCGGTCAAGGACGTCATCGAGCACATCGACCTGCTGATCGTCACCGCCGGCGAGCGGGTCTCGGTCGAGGTCCCCGTGCGCGTCACCGGCGAGGGCTTCCCGGGCACGATCCACTTCGTCGAGATGCAGCGCATCGCGCTCACGGCCGATGCGGCCAACCTGCCCAGCGTCATCGAGGTCTCGATCGAGGGTCTCGTTGCGGGTACCCAGATCCGGGTCGGCGACCTGCACCTGCCCGAGGGCACCGACATCGACGAGGCCGCCGAGGGCATCGTCGTCACGATCGCCGAGCCGCAGGGTTCCGCCGCCGACGAGGCCGCCGACGCCGAGGTCGCTGCCGTTCAGGCCGCCGCCTCCGCCGCGTCCGCCGAGGTCGCTTCCTGATCGACCTGCACCCAGGTGGGGATCGCGCGAGAGCGGCGATGCCGACCGACCCGAGCGCCCGGTACCGTCTCGAGCGGTGCCGGGCACTCTATTACTCCCCAACAAAGGACGACCGATGGCTGACGAGCTGTGGCTCCTGGTCGGCCTCGGCAACCCCGGGCCGGGCTACGCGGGCAACCGGCACAATGTCGGCGCGATGGTCCTGGACGAGCTTGCGCGACGCACCGGCGCGACGTTCTCCGCGCGCAGCATCGGCGGTGCGCGCGCGGCGACGACCGAGACCCGGCTCGGGGTGCTGCCGGGCGGTGCGCCCGGGCCGCGGGTCGTGCTCGCCAAGCCGTCGACCTTCATGAACGTCTCGGGCGGCCCGGTCGCCGGTCTCGCGCAGTACTACCGGGTCTCCCCGGACCACGTCGTGGTCGTGCACGACGAGATCGACATCCCCTTCGCGGACCTCAGGCTCAAGATCGGCGGTGGCGAGGGCGGTCACAACGGATTGCGCGACATCACCAAGGCGTTGGGCACGAAGGCCTACGTGCGCGTGCGGGTCGGCGTGGGCCGCCCGCCGGGTCGCATGGACGCGGCCGACCACGTGCTGAAGGACTTCTCCGCCGTGGAGCGCAAGGAGCTGCCGTGGCTCGTCGATGCCGCCGCCGACGCCGTCGAGCTCACCGTCCGCGAGGGCCTGGAGCGGGCGCAGCTGACGATCCACACCAAGGCGTGAGCGCTTCCTGACCGGGTGAAGTTCCGCCGTCGCCGGGGCACAACAAGCCCTCATCGACGTGCGATCCGCCCGAACGACTCCGAACGGGTGAAAAGGGACAGCCACACGGGGTGAATTGGGACACATCATCGCATTCCTGGCGCTTCCGGGCCATACGCTCCTGCCCTACAGCCAGGACGGAGGACCCAGCCCGTGACGCTCACCGCAGGACGCGACTTCGACATGGCGCAGGTCTCGGAGGACCGGCGCGGCCGGGCCACCGGACCACGACGCTCCTGGGCTTCGGCACGGCCGTTCGAGCTTCGGTCCACTCCGTTCAACCGCGACGACTACTGGGAAGACCGGTGGACCCGGGCGGTCCTGCACTACCGCCGCCTCGCGCTCGCGCTCGACGTCCTGATCGCCCTGATCGTGATCCCCTCGTTCGTGGTGCCGATCATCGGTACCCGGATCGAGAGCGCCGGACTCGCGGCGGCCGGCGTCGTCGGATTTGTGTGCTGCGTCGCGCTCACCCGCGGCTACGACGTGAAGAACCTCGGGGACGGCCCCGGGGAGTACCAGGCGGTCGCGCGTGCGGGAATCCTCGCGGCCGGGATCCTGATGACGACGAGCTACTCGACCAAGGCCGAGATCTCCCGGACCCTCGTGTTCATCGGGGTCCCCACGCTCGTGCTGGTGTGCGGCCTCGTGCGCTACATCCACCGCAAGCAGCTGCACCGCAGCCGCGCGGCCCGCGGGGAGTCGATGCGACGAACCCTCGTCGTCGGCGAGCCCGGAGCGGTCGCCCAGGTCGTCGAGGACCTCCAGCGTCGTCCGCGGGAGGGCTACCGCGTCAGCGGGATCTGCGTGCCGTCCCTCGACGACTCCGAGCCGCTCGAGGACGCGCCGGTGCTCGGCGCGCTCGCCGACGTCCCACAGGTCGTCGCCGACCACGCGGTCGAGGTCGTCGTCGTCGCCGGGGCCTGCCTGAGCGGCGACGCCCTGCGGCGGCTGTCCTGGGCGCTGGACCGGGCGGGCGCGCAGCTCGTGGTCGCTCCCGGCCTGGTGGAGGTCAACGCGCCGCGGCTGTCGCTGCGCCCCGTCGCCGGCCTGTCCCTGCTCGAGGTGGAGATCGGTGCGCCGCGCCGCCGCCTGCTGGTCAAGGCCGTCATGGACCGGACGGCGGGCGCTGCTCTGCTGGCGATCGCCCTGCCGATCATCCTGGCAAGCGCGCTCGCCGTTCGCCTCACCTCACCGGGTTCGCCGTTCTACCACCAGACCCGCGTCGGGGTCGACGGCCAGACGTTCACGATGTGGAAGCTGCGGAGCATGTACATCGACGCCGCCGCGCGCAAGCAGGCGCTGCTGTCCGACAACGAGAGCGACGGCGTGCTGTTCAAGATGCACAACGACCCGCGGGTGACCACGGTCGGACGCGTGCTACGCCGGTTCTCCCTCGACGAGCTGCCACAGCTCCTCAACGTGGTCAAGGGCGACATGTCGCTCGTCGGCCCGCGTCCCCCGCTGTCCGAAGAGGTCGCGGCCTACGGCGATGCGGTGCACCGCCGGCTGCGGGTGAAGCCGGGTCTGACCGGTCTGTGGCAGGTGTCCGGCCGGTCCGACCTCACGTGGGAAGAGTCCGTGCGGCTCGACCTGCGGTACGTGGACAACTGGTCGGTCGCGATGGATCTGCTGATCCTCTGGAGAACGGCACGGGCAGTGGTGGGTGCGTCAGGTGCGTATTAGGTGCGGGCGTTGGGCCCAGAGACTGTTCACGAAGTCCACGAACCAGGGGCGATCATGACGACAATCGACAACTCGCGCGGGAACGCGGACGCGCTTGTCGGCGCCGAGGCTGCGAACGAGACGGACTCGGGCTCGGTGCGCCCGCAGCTGGTCGACCGCCTCGTGGTCCACCAGTTCGATGCCGCCCGGCCGTCCCCCGGCGGGATCGACACCTGCATCCGCGGCCTGTGCCGGTACGCCCCCCTGGGCACGACGATCGCGATCGTCGGCGTCGACGCCGGCGGGGAGGTCAGCGGTCGACGCCTCGGCGCCTGGGAGCGCCACGACCTCGGTGGCCGCCAGATCTGGTTCATGCCCGTGGCGACCCTCGACCCATCCGACCAGCGTCGGCTCGTGCCGCACTCCCTGCGCCTGATGGCCGGGGTCGCGCGGTACCGCGCGCGCCTGCCGCGAGCGCGCGTCGTGCAGGCCCACCGCGCCGATACCGCGATGGCCCTGCGGACGCTCCTGGGGCGCCCGCTGGCCTACTTCATCCACACGCAGGAGGCGGGGCTCACCAGCGCGACGTCCGACTCCATCTGGCGGTTCGCCAAGCACGCGCACGCCGCGGTCGAGCGCAGCCTTGTGGGTGCCGCCGAGGGTGTCGTGGTGTTCAACCCCGACTACGCGAAGACGGTCCAGCAGCACAACAGCCGCGCCATCTTCTCCCCGACCTGGTTCGACCCCGCGATCGTCCGCGGCGGGGAGCGCCCGAGCGACCCGTATCGCGTCGTGTGGGTGGGCCGGCTCGAGGAGCCGAAGGACCCCTCGCTCGCGCTCGAGGCGTTCGGCCGGCTGCTCGATCTGGACAGTGGCCTGCCGTGGACCCTGGAGTTCGTGGGTGCCGGGACGCTCGCGGACGACCTCGCCGCCCGGGTCGCCGCGCTGCCCGACGACGTCGCCGCCCGGGTCCGGCTCCGCGGACGGCTCGCGCCCGAGGCGGTCGCCGAGGTACTAGGCGGATCGGGTGTATTTCTGATGACCTCGCACGCGGGCTACGAGGGCTTTCCGCGGGTCCTGGTGGAGGCGCTCGCGTCCGGATTGCCCGCTGTGGTCACGGAAGGCTCCGATACCGGCGGAATGATCACCTCGGGTGAGAACGGACTCGTCACCGATCGCGATCCCAGAAGGCTGGCCGCAGCAATCGCCCGAGCCGTAACCTTCGATCGGCACGCTGCAAGCCAGAGCGCGCGCGCCTACGGGGCGCCACAACTGGTCGGAAGGATCTTCGATGCCACGTCTCCGGCGCAACGGTGAGGGCGCCGAGGTGATCATGGCCGTCCACCCGTCGGGCACGGTGACGCTCGCCGGGCGCGAGCTGTTCCTCGGCGGCCAGGCCGAGCTCCTGGCGCACATCGAGTCCCTGCTGCCTGCGCAGAGCGTACACACCGTCATCACCCCGAACGTCGACCAGGCGCTGAACCTCGTGGACGACGCGCGCCTTCGCCGGGCGTACGACGAGGCGGAGATCCGCATCACGGACGGCTTCCCGCTCGTCAAGCTCGGCCACCTGCTCGGCGGCTCCCGCCTCGAGCGGCACACCGGGGCCGATCTGCTCCCGCTGGTCGCCGCGCAGGCCCGCCGGCTCGGGTGGCGGATCGCCGTCACCGGCGGCGAGGAGCACATCGCCCGGATCGCCGCGGAGACGCTGCGCCGCCGGTTCGACGCCGACGTCGTCGCGGTGCCCTTCCCGCGCATCACCTCGGTCGAGGACGACGGCTCGCGCAAGGTCGTCGACGAGCTCGTGCAGCTCAAGCCAGATCTGGTCTTCGTGTGTCTCGGGTCCCCCAAGCAGGACGTGTGGGTCTCCCACTGGCGCTCCGAGCTGCCCCCCGCGCTCTACGTGGGCGCCGGTGCGGCCGTGGACTTCGTCGCCGGCACCAAGAAGCGAGCGCCGGCGACCATCCAGCGCCTCGGCGCGGAATGGATCTACCGGCTCGTCCAGGAGCCGCGGCGGCTCGCGCGGCGGTACCTGATCCGCGGGCCGCGGTTCGTCTACATCGCCCTCCGTTCCCTGCTGCTCGCGAAGGAGTCCGCGCGATGAAGGCGATGGTCACCGGAGCTGCCGGCTTCGTCGGCAGCACGCTCAGCGCCCAGCTCCTCGCCGACGGGCACGAGGTGGTCGGGGTGGACGCGTTCACCCCGTACTACGACGTCGCGCTCAAGCGCGAGAACGTCCGCCGGCTCGCCGGTCCGGCGTTCCGACTCGTCGAGGACGACCTGCTCACGGTCGACCTGGACCCGCTCCTGGCGGACTGCGACGTGGTCTTCCACGAGGCCGGCCAGCCGGGTGTGCGCGACTCCTGGGGTGGGGACTTCGCGACCTACCTGGAGGCGAACGTCCGGGTGACCCAGCGGCTGCTCGAGGCCGCTCGACGGGCGCCCATGCTGCGCAGGTTCGTCTACGCGTCGTCGTCCTCGGTATACGGCGACGCGCCCGCCTACCCGACGACCGAGGAGGACCGGCCCTCGCCGGTGAGCCCGTACGGGGTGACCAAGCTCGCCGCGGAGCACCTGTGCTCGCTGTACGCGTCGAACTTCGGCCTGCCGACCGTCTCGCTGCGCTACTTCACCGTGTACGGTCCGCGCCAGCGCCCCGACATGGCGTTCACCCGGTTCCTCACCGCGGCCGCCGAGGGGCGCCCGATCGAGCTCTACGGCAGCGGCGAGCAGATCCGCGACTTCACGTTCGTCGGCGACGTCGTCGCGGCGAACCTGCTCGCGGCCAGCGAGGACGTGCCGTCCGGCACCGTGCTGAACGTCGCCGGGGGCACAAACACCTCGATGCTCGAGGTCATCGACATCATCAACCGGTTGAGCGGCTCACCGCTCGCGCTGAACCGGCACCCCCGCTCCGACGGCGACGTCTTCCGCACCGGCGGCGACTCGAGCCTCGCGCGCGAGCTGCTCGGCTGGAAGCCGTCGGTCAGCATCGAGGAGGGGCTGGCCCTGCACTGGGAATGGGTTGCGACACGCCATGCCTGAGGTGTCCTGTGTCGTCCCGACGCACGGGCGCGACGACCTGCTGACGGAGGCGGTCGCGTCGATCGCAGCGCAGCGCTCCGCGCCCGCCGAGCTGATCGTGACGGACGACCTCGGCTCGCCGGTCACCCGCGTGCTGGTCGAGCGGTGGGCCGTGGACCTGCCCTTCCCGGTGCGGTACGTCGATGCCAGCGGGACGGGGTGGCGCTCCGCGGGCGCGTCCCGCAACGCGGGCGCCGCGCTCGCGACCGGTGACCTGATGGCGTTCCTCGACGACGACGACGTGTGGGAGCCGGAGTACCTGACCTCGCTCATCGCCGCGCTCGGGGCCGGGACGTGCGACTTCGCCGTCGGCTGGACCGAGGCTGACGCCGGCGGCGGCGTCTACCACATCGCCCGGATGAAGGCGGGTCTGCAGGTCGCCGACGTGGTGGCCCGGAACCCGGGCTTCGTTGGCAGCAACTTCGTGATGACCCGCGACGCCTTCGTGCGCCTCGGCGGCTTCGACCCGGCGCTGACCGTCGCGAACGACAAGGACCTGCTCGTGCGGGCACTTCAGCACGGGCTGCGCTACACCGTCGTGCCCCAGGTCCTGGTGCGCAACCGCATCCACACCGGGCCCCAGCTCACTGACAAGACCGAACGCCGAGTCCGAGGGATCGAGACCTACATGGCGAAGCACAGTCCGCTGCTGTCCGGGCAGGACCGCCGGTACTTCCGCGCGCAGATCTCGAGCATCCGGCGGGTGACCGGGCAGACCCGGCTGGCCCGCTGGCGTTCCACGGCGGCCCTCGCACGAGATCGGGCCACCTTCAACCTCGTCGACGCGGTGAAGCGATGAGGCCCGCGCGGGTGCCCGACGGCGTCGCCCGGTTCCTCACCACACCCCGCCTCGAGGTGCTGCTGGTGGCCACGGTGTGGGTCGCGATCCTGCTGCCGCAGATCGCCGCGAGCCTCAGCGTGACCAAGGGGTTCGAGCCGATCACCGAGGCGCCCGTCGCCTCGACCCCGGCCGTCGCGGCCATCACGACCGCCGCGAACGCCCTGGCCGTGCTGGTGTGCGCCGCCGTCGTGCTGGTGCGGCTGCGGACCGTGGCGCTGCGCCGGGTGCCCGTGCTGGTTGCGCTGCTCGCGCCGTGGGTGATCGCGGCCGTCCAGCTCGCCGTCCTGGGGCGGCCGCCGGGCGCCGCCGCGCTGGTCTTCCCGGCCGTCGCCGCGGCCTTCTGGGTGCTGCGGCCCGGTCCGGGCGCCGTGCGGACGGTGGGCTACCTCACCGGGCTCACCGCGCTCGTCAGCCTGGCCCTCGGTGCGTTCGTGCCGAGTGCCGGCCGGTACCCGGCGCAGGAGGCAGGGCTGGGCAAGGTCATCGGCCCCGCCGGCGTGCTCGCGGGGGTCATGCCCTCGGGGAACAACCTCGGCCTGTTGCTCGTCGTGGGGCTGCCCACCGTCCTGACGATCCGGCGCGTGAGCGTGCGGTGGACCGCGCTCGGGGCCGTGCTGCTCGCCCTGGCGTGGACGGACTCGCGCACGTCGTGGGTGGCCGCGGTCGTCGTCGTGCTCCTGCTGGCCGCGCTGGCCTGGACGCGGTGGCCCGCGGTGGTGGCGGCGCTGGGCCTCGGTGGGCTCGCCGCCGGTGGGATCATCCTGCCGTTCATCACCACCGAACCGACCGCGTTCACGAACCGGGCGTCGTACTGGATCCCGACGCTGGCCGCGTGGCGCGAGCACCCGTTGACGGGGTTCGGCGCCGACTACTTCAAACGACTCGCGAAGACCGCGGAGAACCTCGGCGGGCACGCCTTCCAGGCCCACAACGAATGGGTCCAGCTGCTCATCACCGGCGGGCTCCTGCTCACCGCGACCGTGCTGGTGCTGCTGGGGATCGCCGCGGTGCGCGCGGTCCGTCTTGCGGCGGACGGGACCTGGTGGGGGGCCGGCTGGCTCGCGGCCCTGCTGACGGTCTCCATCCTCGAGGTGCCCTTCGGGTTCGTGGACCGCACGATGTTCCTCGCCGTGGTCCTGGTGCCGCTGTGCCTGCTGATCTGTGCGGACCCCGTGGGTGGCCGGTCGCGTACGGTCGCGGGCGAGGGAACCAGCCGGCTGCCGGACCCGGCTGCGGCCCGCACCGGAGGTCGCCGTGGCTGAGGTCCTCTTCTCCGCGCGCGGCCAGGTCGACAACCTGGGCGACAGCGTGCTGCGCCGCAGCCTGCTGCGCGCGCTTCGACCCGCGGGCGATCTGACCATCAGCGTCGTCGGGATGCCCGAGGGCTACCTCAGCGGGCTCGACCTGGCACCCGGTGACCGGCTCGTGCGGGACACCGCGGACTGGGGGCCGCTGCTCGTGCGGGAACTGCTGGCCGGAGCGCTCTACGCGTACAACGCGGGTGAGACCTACGCCGACGCCACCTACGCCCGGCACTGCCTCATCACCGCGCCCCTGCTGCTAGCCGGGCGGCTGCGCGGCGGTCGCTCCGTGCACACCGGTTTCGGGATCCGCGCACCGCACCCGGTGTGGGGCCGCGCGGTGCGCCTCGGCCTCGCGGCGTGCGACGAGGTGGCCTGGCGCGACGCGCCCAGCCGCGACTGGATCGGGACCGGCTCGATCGCCCCCGACTGGGCGTACGCCGAGGGGTCCCCGACGGCGGACGTGAACCGGGCTGCGGACGGCGCAGGTCGGGACGTGCTCGCGATCTCGCTGCGCTTCGACCGCCCCGCGCCCGACGACGAGTGGCTCGGGGTCGTGCGCGAGGTGGCCCGGGTCCGCGCGCTCACCATGGTGGTCGTGCCACAGGTGGGTCGCGACGACGAGCGCGCCGAGGTGGTCGCGCGGCAGCTCGGGGCGGACCTGCTCCCCTGGGACGGGCACGACCACGCGGACCGGGAGAAGGTCGTGCGCGAGGTGTTCCGGCGCTCGTCGTTCGTGCTGAGCGACCGCCTGCACGCCCTCGTCCTGGGGCACACCGAGGGTGCGCTGCCGGTCGGGTTCGGCACCGCCGGCGTCGAGAAGCTCGAGCGCACGCTCGCGGCGGTCGGCGTGCACGGCGTCGCCTTCGAGCGGGGCCGCCGCAGCGAGGACGAGATGGTCCGGCTCATCGACGACATCGACGCCCGGCGGGCCTCGCTGCTGGGGGCGATCGGTCCGGCCCGCGCGCGGCTCGCCGCGCTCGCGGACCGCATCGCCCTGCTGGGCTCCGGCACGCCGAGCGCGCGCGACCCGCGGGTCACGCTCGGAACAGGTCCGTGACGACGCTCTCGGACGCGGCTGCCCGGGGCACCGCCGTCACGGTCGGTGCCCAGCTGATCAGGTTCGTCATGCAGCTCGGCTCCATGGTCGTGCTCGCGCGGATCCTCCTACCGTCCGACTTCGGGCTCGTCGCGATGGTCACCGCGATCATCGGGGTGGCCGAGATCGTGCGCGACGTCGGCCTGTCCAGCGCCGCGATCCAGGCCCGGACCCTCAGCGCGGGCGAGCGCACGAATCTCTTCTGGGTGAACACCGGGCTCGGCGCGGCCTGTGCCGCGATCGCGATCGCCCTCACCCCCGTGATCGTCGCGATCTACCACGAACCGCGGCTTACCCACGTGGTCCCGCCGCTCGCGGCCGTGTTCATCCTGTCCGGCCTGAACACCCAGCTGCGCGCCGACCTGTCCCGGTCGCTGCGGTTCCGCGCGCTCGCGGGCTCCGACGTGATCTCCCAGGGGACCGGGATGCTCGTCGCGGTGATCGCGGCGTGGCGCGGCGCCGGGTACTGGGCGCTCGTCGCCCAGCCCGTGGTGGCCGCGTTCGTCGCGCTCGCCGTCAATGCCGTGAACTGCCGCTGGTTGCCCGGACTGCCCCGGCGGGACGTGTCGATCCGCTCGTTCTTCCACTTCGGGCTGCGCCTGCTGGGTACCCAGGCGCTGTCCTACGGCACGAAGAACATCGACAACGTCGTGCTCGGCGCGGTCTGGGGCCCGACCCAGCTCGGCCTCTACAGTCGCGCCTACCAGCTGCTGATGACCCCGCTCAACCAGATCAACACGCCGCTGACGCGGGTGGCGCTCCCCGTGCTCTCCCAGCTCCAGGACGACCGGAGGATGTTCGCCCGGTACGCCGGGCGGGCCCAGCTCGTCGGGTGCTACGTGACCGCGACGATGCTCGCGGTGGCGGCGGCGCTGTCCTACCCGCTGATCGACCTGCTGTTCGGGGCGAAGTGGGACGGGCTCGCGCCGATCTTCGCGCTGCTCGCCCTCGGCGGGGTGTTCCGGTCGATCTCGCAGCTCTCGTACTGGCTGTTCCTCGCCGCCGGCAAGACGGGCGCCATGCTGCGGCTGGACCTGTGGTGCCAGCCGATCATGATGGGCGTCATCGTCGCCGGCGTGCCGTGGGGGCCCAGGGGCGTCGCGGTCGGGCACCTGGTCGCTTACGGCAGCTACTGGGTGGTCTCGCTGGTCGCCGTCGGGCGGGCCACGGGTGTGCCGACCCGGCCGCTGTTCGTCAAGGCCCTGGTCGCCGTCGGGCTGGTCGGGGCGCCGGCCGCGCTCGCCGCGTGGGGCGCGACCCAGCTGGTGGGCTCCTCGGTCGCCGAGCTGGCCCTGGGCACCACGGCCGCAGGGATCGTGGTGGCAGCCTCGGCCCTGGCCTTCCCGATCGTCCGGGCCGACCTCACCTTCCTGGCGAACTTCCTCCGCCGCTCCCTGAGCCGCTCGCGCTAACCCGCGTCTGACAACTTTCGCCGGCAGGCCCTTGGTCGGGCATCGCTCGTCCTTGGCGCGTTGTGTCAATCTCTCGCTCGCGGCCCCCGCCAGGATCGGATCAGTTCGAAACTCGAGATGCGAGTTGTTGCTGTGCGGATCGCCGAAACACGACAACGTCTCCCAGTTCGCCGCGCGCCGTGTGCCGGCCGCCGCGCAGTGCGCACATCCGTGCGGACTGCGGACATCGGATGTGCGCAGTCGGCGCCGATGTGCGCAGTTTGCCGTCGGCGGCGCTCGCCCAACTGGACGGTATTGACCGCTAGAGCCCAGAGGGTTGGTCAGTGCGGCGGGTGGACGGGCTGGCGTGCTTCCTGGTCGGCGCTGACCGGGGTCGTGCTGGAGGGCTGGGTGCGGTTCTTGGCCCGGGTCTCGGGCCTGCGGGTCGCCGACTCGTCGAGCTCGACGGCGACCGGGTGGTAGCTGTAGGTACGCGTGCCGTCACCCTTGCGCGGGCCCCGGTTGAGGACCAGCCCGAAGAGCCGGGCACCGACCTTCTGGAGCATCTCGATCGAGTCGCGGAGCTGGTCGCGGGTGACGATCCCGCCGCCGGTCACGAGCAGGACGCCCTCGCACAGCGCGCCGAGCACCGCGGCGTCGGTCACCGGGAGCAGCGGCGGGGAGTCGAAGAGCACCATGTCGTACCGGCTCTTGAGCTCCTCGAGCACGTCGGCCATCCGCTGCGAGCTCACGAGCTCGCTCGGGTTCGGCGGGACCTGCCCGGCGGTGAGGACATGCAGCCCGGCCGGGCCGGTGCTCTGGGTGACCTCGTCGAGCGTCGCGCGACCGATCAGCACGGTCGTCAGGCCGGCCCCGCCCTCGAGCCCGAGGTACCCGGCGACGGACGGCCGCCGCAGGTCGGCGTCGACCAGGCAGACCCGCACGCCGGAGTCGGCGAGCGCGTAGGCGAGGTTGATCGCGGTGAGCGACTTGCCCTCGCTGCCGCGGGAGGAGGTCACCACGATCGAGCGCGGCCGGTGGGCGGCGTCGATGTACTGCAGGTTGGTGCGCAGCTGTCGGTACTCCTCAGCACGTCGCGTGAGGGGTGCCGCGACGACCCTGCGCTCCTTGCCGGTCGTGGCGGTGTCGTAGGTGATCGTGCCCAGCAGGCTCACGTCGGTGAGCCGGCGCAGGTCGGACTCGCCGCGGATCTTGGTGTCGAGGTTGGTGCGCAGCAGCGCCCAGCCGAGCGAGAGGACCAGGCCGACCAGTACACCCATGCCCGCGACCTTCCCCAGGTTCGGGGCGAAGGGTTTGCCCGGGATCGTCGCAGGGGTGACAACGGTCACCACGACGGACGCCTGACCGTCGGCCCGGGGTGGGGCCAGTCGCTCGACCTCGACCCTGAGCTGAGCGCTGATCGCGTCCGCGAGCGTGGCGGCACGCGCGCCGGAGCCGTCGGTGACGCCGATGTCGATCAGGGCGGTGGTGCCCTCCACCGAGGCCGACACCCGACCTTTCAGGGCGCTCGGGGTCATCGTGAGCCCGAGGTCCTTGATGACCGGACCGAGGACGAGCGGGGACTTGGCGACCTCGGCGTAGGTCGATGCCTGGCGCTCGGCGAACGAGGAGCCCTGGTTGAGGTCCGAGATGGAGTCGCCGAAGCGGGTCGAGACCAGCACGGTGCTCGCGGCGCGGTACTGCGGCGGCTGGGTGGACGCCATGCCGAGCGCGACCACGGGGCCGAGCACGGTGAGTAGCACGATGGCAACCCAGTGCACCCGAAGGACGTGCAGGAAGTCGCGAAGCTCCATTGGAATCCCCTCAGCCGTCGGGCGGACCGCACGTCGGGGCTCCGGAGCCCGTTCGACCGCATTGTGCGTTTTGCACAGAGGCCAATATTAACGCGGTGCAAGTTGCGCGCGACGGCCGATCGGGGGGTGGTTTCTTGCCGCGGCGACCGCTGCGCGATAGCACTCGGCATGCCGTGGACCGATCAGCGCCCAGTCCCGGTCGCTCAGGTCGGGGCGCACACCGGGCGGGCGCGCGGCGACCTCGGCGAGGGTCTGGGTCAGCACCTGGGCCGTCAGCTCGCCGTCGAACAGCCGCACCCAGTCGCCGCCGACCTCCGCGGCGAGGGCCTCGGTGCTCGGTGTTCTCGGCACCAGGACCGGTCGGTCGAGCGAGAGCGCGACGAGCAGCGAGGCCGAGTTGTGCAGCTCGCGGTAGGGCAGGACGACGAGCGCGGCCTGGGTCACCTCGCGCACCAGCGTGGCGTCGTCGACGAACTCCAGTCGCGCCGTGATCCGGGGGTCGGCGCGGGTCGCGGCGAGCACGAGTTCGTGCCAGTAGCTCGACTGCGGGCGCCCGACGATCCGTAGCGAGAGCGACGGATCGTCCGTCGAGGGAAAGCACTCCAGGAGCCGGTCGACACCCTTGTACGGCCGGATCAGCCCGAAGTACAGCAGCCGTCCCGGCACCGTCGCCAGGTGCTCGTGCGCCGCGAACCGGTCCCGGTAGTGCCCGAGCGGCACCAGCATGTTGACGCGCCCGGGGTCAACGGCCGTGGTCGGGTTGAGCTGGATCGCGAGCGTGGTCCACCGGTCGAGCCATGCCAGCAGCCAGGCCTCGAGGCGACCGCCGGGCTCGTGCGGGCCGACGTTGTGCTCGGTGCGCACGATGGCGGTCCGGGTCAGCCGCACGCGGAGCAGGAGCGCGCAGAACGCGAGCCGGATCAGCGGCTGCTTCCAGCGCGAGCGGACCCGGGTGAGCCGCTCGGGCCAGTGCACGTGCAGCACGTCGTAGGAGCTCAGGAGCGCGCGGCGCCAGGTGAACCAGCTCAGCACGACGTCGTCGGGCAGGTCCTGCACGATCTGATCGACGAACCTCGTGGTCCCGTCCGGGGGATCCAGCACCTGCAGGACTCTCACGACACGGCCCTGGGCGCCGGCCTCGCCCGCGGGGCCGGAAGGGCAGGTGCGGCTCGCGTGGTTCCGGCGGAGCGCGGCGCCTGCCTGGGGTGCGTGATGCGCCAGCAGCCGGCGAGGATGAACAGGGTCAGGTAGAACGACACGGAGTACAGCATGGTGTTGGCCGCGATCGCGTTGACGAGGGTGCCCGCGAGCACCGCGAGTGCCAACGACGGGGCGAAGTCCGCGCTGGAACCGACCGTCCCCGCCATCCGCAGCCCGTAGAAGGCGCAGCCGGCCAGCACGAGCCCCAGCCCGAAGACGCCGGTCTCGGCGAGCAGCCGGACGTACTCGTCGTGCGGGATGTTGCCGACCAGGATGACGTTCGCCTGCGTCGCGCCCACGCCGTTGCCGAACACAGGATTCTGGCGCCATGCGTCGAGGACCTTCTTCCACGCCGCGATGCGCCATCCGAGTGAATTGTCCTTGCTGAGCGGATTGGCGCCCGCGCCCGTGAACTCGGCGAGGCGGGCGCGCCCGGGGCTGGACGTCACCGCGAGGAACAGGACGAGTGCGATCCCGAGCAGGGACAGCGCGATCCGCTCCCAGCGCGCGTGCCGCAGGGTCAGCAGGAACACGATGACCATCACCAGGCAGGTGATCGCGCCGCCGACGCTCACGGTCGCTGCCTGGCCGCCGAGGAACAGCACGAAGAGCGCGAGGTTGAGCGTGCGCCGGGGGGCGCGCGTCATGAGCAGGGCGAAGGACGCGACGTTGCAGATCGCGAACAGCGCACCGGCCGAGTTCGCCTGGGCGAGCGTCCCGGACGCCCGCAGGAGCCCGTCGATGTAGGTCCCCGTACCGGTTGCGAACTGCTCGATCGCGACGATGGCCGGCACGATGCCGACGTACTGTGCGGTCCGGGCGATCCCGACCGCGGTGAGCTTGCCCGGCGCGTTCAGCACGACGAGTGCCACGGCGAGGGCGCTGACCAGGCGCAGCGCCTCGATGTACGTCGTCGTGGCCCCGAACCTCGTGGCACCGGCTGCCGCCGAGATCACCAGGTACCCCGTGACCGTGAACACGGTGAGCAGTCCGCTGGGGGATCGCCAGGTGACCAGCAGCGCGAGACCGATCAGCCCGACGGCGATCCCGCCCGTGATGGTCACCGTCTCGAGGTGGTCCACGAGCGCCCGCACGACGATCGCCACGGGGAGCACGACCAGGCCGTACCGGGCGCCGACGACGACCAGGATCGGGGCCGCAGCCACCACCAGCAGGACGACGGCGGGCGCGTTCAGCATCGCTGCGCCGAGTACCGCTCCGGCGGTGAGCGCGAGCAGGACCAGCGCCAGGCCACGGTCCGCCAGGCCGTTCCAGGCCACGGAAAGCCACACGTTCGGCGCAGTGCGCCGGTTCCATCCGTCCGCGCGCAGGATGCTCATCGATCCAGCCCTGGCCGGGTGGGCGCTGCGAGGACGGTCATTGGCAAGGCTCCCAGGTGCATGTTCGGTTGCGGGGCACCGCTCTCGCCGGCCGCGTCCCGCACAGATCGTCGGCCACCGAGGTGCGCGCATGTTAGCACGCGCGCTGCTAGTCTCCGGCGGCATGAGCCGAGTGCGGGTCGGTGCCCTGTGAGGGCCCAGTTCCTCATCATCTTGGCGTCCCGCGGGCTCGGCAGCGTGCTGCAGGCGGCGGTGCTGGTGCTGCTCGCGCGCGCCGTCCCGCTGAGCACGTTCGGCCTGGTGAACGTCGTGATCGGGGTCGTCGGGATCCTGCTCGTGGTCACCGGTCTGGGCATGAGCACCTACGTGCCGCGGGCACGGGCGCGCGGTGACTCCGCCGAGGTCGTCGCGGGGCTGCGCCTGAACACGCTCTCCAACCTCGCCACCGGGGTGTGCCTCGCGATCGCGATCGCGGTCTGGACCTCGATCGGCGAGATGCCGGTGGCGCTCGCGGTGATCGGGGTGTCCCTCGCGCTCGAGCGCAACGTCGACACCCTCCTCGGCGTGCCGATCGCCGACGGCGACTCCCTGACCCCCGCCGTCTCGATGCTGCTGCGCCGCTCGGTGTCCCTGGTCGTGCTGGTCGGCGCTCTCAGCGCGCACCTGGACCCGTTGTGGTCCTACGGCGCCGGCCTGCTGCTCGGGGCCCTCGCCGCGCAGCTGCACGTGCGACGCGTCATCGACCTCGACGAGACGACCGGCCGCATCTCGATGCGGGTCCTGATGCGCGAGGCGTGGCCGTTCCTGGTGAGCAACGTGACCGCGCAGGCGCGAACCCTGGACACGGCCGTCGTCGCCGCGGCCATGTCGGCCTCGGCCGCCGGCCTGTACTCCGCGGCGTCCAAGCTCGTCCAGCCGTTGCTGCTCATCCCGCAGACGATCGGTGCGGTCGTCACGCCGCACGCGGCGCGGCTCGAACCCCGGGCGGCGCGCCGGCTCGGCGTGAAGCTGGTCGTGGTGTTCACCGCCGCGCTGGTGCCGATCGTGCCGCTGATGGTGTTCGCCGAGCGGCTCATCGTGCTGGTGCTGACCGACAAGTACGCGGGCGCCGGCCCCGCGCTCGCGTTCAGCCTGGCCGGCCTGCCGTTCATGTCGCTCTCGGCCTCGCTCGGCGCGCTCCTGCAGGGCCAGGGCGCGGAGCGCTACGTGGCCGTGAACGGCACGGTGTTCGCCCTGCTCATGTTCCCCGCGATCCTGGTGGGCGCGGCGACGGCCGGCATCGGCGGGGCGGCCGCCGGGCTGGCCCTGTCGTACCTGCTGCGCTCGGCCGTGCTGGTTCGAGCGGTGCTCCGGCTCGGCAGCGCGGCGCGCTAGCTCCGGCCCGGCCCGGGCCGGCGATCTCGTAGGCCCGATCGGGTGAACCGGCGGGTGAAGTCGCAGGACAATGGTTCGTTCTGCCCGGTTCGTCCCCCTATGGTGTGGCAGGCCGACTGCGGGCGAAGGTCTGGACGGCCGGCCAGCCGGAGCCTGCCGGCTGGCTGATCGCCACCACCGATGCGACGTCGACCCTGCAGATCACCGGGCACACCGGCGTCGCCGCGCTGCTGTCCAGCACGGTCACGAACGGTCCGGCGACCGTCCGGGTGGACGGCTACAGCGTGACCGCCGTCGGCTGAGGCTGCTCGCGGCGGGCCCCGTTCGGGTGGCGCGCGAGCGGGTGAATTGTGGCCGGAATGTGCCGATAAGTCCCGATCATCCACCTACGCTCGTGCACGTTGGAGCAAATTGCACCGACGAGGAGTGAACTGTCGGGATCCGGTGATGGTGCACAGCGCAGCGTTCCTCGCACGTCGTGGCCCGAGGGCTGCCGTGGCCGCGTTCGCGGTCGCCGCCCTCGGCGGCGGGCTGTGGTGGACGATGGCGGGCGCCAGCGGCGCGAACCAGACCGCGGCGACGCCGCGGAGCTCGGTATCGGCGACGAGCACCCCGAGCGCCGGACCCACCTCGGCGGCCAGGCCCACCGTGAAACCATCCCCGGCGCCGTCCCCGGCCTCGTCGGCCGCGACCGCCCCCGTGCCCGATGCGAAGGCCAACGTGCCGGACCAGAAGCCGGTGCCGCCGCGCACGGAGGTCGTGCTTCCCCCGGTCGGGCTCGCGGAGCGGGCCGACTTCGGGAACAAGGTCAGCGCCCGCCTGACTCGGTCCGTACGGATCGAGGGCAAGGGCCAGGGCATCGGTGAGCGGTCCGGTCCGTCGTTGCTGGTGACCGTCGAGATCACGAACTCCAGCGCGGCCACGATCGACCTCGACTACATCGTGGTGAACCTCTACGGCGGCCCGGACGACGCCCCCGGGCAGCTGCTGCTGGGCGACCCCCACTCAGCGCCGATGTCCGGGAAGCTCGCGCCGAAGGCTTCCCGTAGCGGCACGTACGTGCTGCGCCTGCCCGACCCGACGCCCGACGAGGTGACCGTCACCGTCAACTACGGGGCCGAGACCCCCACCGCGGTCTTCACCGGCAAGGTCTCCACCTCGCCGTGACTGCCCACCTGTTCGCGCACGTCGCCCGTCGTTCGACCTGAGAGGAATCTCGTGCGCACCGTCCCTGCCGCCCTTCCCAGGACCATCGCGAGTCTCGCGGTCGCAGCTCTCGTCGTCGCGGGCCTCGTCGCGGGACCGCAGGCCCCGGCCGTCGCTGACGCCGCGCCCGCGGACCCCGCGACGCCGGCCACGGTGGCGGGGGACTCCCTGCCCACGGTCCAGGTCGACGGCGTGGTGTGGTCGCAGGTCATCGTCGGGACCACGGTGTACGTCGCCGGACAGTTCACGACGGCCCGGCCCGCCGGGGCGGCAGCCGGGACTGCGACGGTCGCGCGCTCGAACCTGCTGGCGTACGACCTCGGCACCGGGAACCTCATCACGAGCTGGGCGCCGACCCTCAATGGACCGGCCTACGTCATCTCGGCCTCGGCTGATGGGACCCGCCTGTACGTCGGCGGCGACTTCACCTTGGTGAACGGGTCGGGCCAGAACCGGTTCGCCGTGCTCAACCGGTCCACCGGCGCTCGGATCTCGGGGTTCGCGGGCGCGAACGCGGCGGTGCGGGCAATCGCGTCCACCACGAGCACGATCTACATCGGCGGAAACTTCAACACCGTCGCCGGCACCACGCGGTACCGCCTCGCGGCGATGAGCGCGACCACCGGAGCGCTGCTGACCTGGAAGGTCTCGGCGCAGTCCCAGCAGGTCGAGACGATCGTGCTCAGCCCGGACAAGAGCCGCCTGATCGTCGGCGGGCGGTTCACGTCGCTCGGCGGCATCGCGGCACTCGGGTCCGGCGCGGTCTCGGCGTCGACCGCCGCCGTGCTCCCGTGGGCGGCGAACAAGGTCATCCAGGACTGGGGCTACGGCGCCGGGATCATGAGCCTGACGACCGACGGGACCCTCGTCTACGGCTCGGGCTTCGCGTTCATCCGGGATTCGAGCAGCGCGGGCAACCTCGAGGGCGTGTTCGCCGCCAACCCCAAGACCGGGGAGATCGTGTGGGTCGAGGACTGCCACGGTGACACGTACTCGGTGTTCGCGAACCCGGGCGGGGACTCCATCTACAGCGTGGGCCACGTGCACTACTGCCAGAACATCGGTGCCTACCCCGAGAGCCCGTATCGCTACGCGCTGGCGTGGTCCAAGACCACCAACAGCACGATCACCCCCAACGCCGCCGGGACCTACTACAACTGGCAGGGCTTCCGGGCCCCCGACCAGCTGAACTTCTACCCGGACTTCACCAGGGGCAGCTTCACCGGCCAGAACCAGGCCGCCTGGGAGGTCACCGGGACTGCCGACTACGTGCTCTTCGGCGGGGAGTTCCTCACCATCAACGGCTCCGGTCAGCAGGGCCTGGGCCGGATGGCCGTGAGCACGAAGTCCACCAACCTGCAAGGTCCACGCCTGAGCGGGCTCCAGCCCGTCGCCACGTCCAAGGCGGCGGGCACCGCGCAGGTGTCGTGGCCGACCAACTGGGACCCGGACAACGAGACGCTCTCCTACTCGGTGCTGCGTGACAACGACCCGACCCCCGTCTACACCACGACGGCGGACTCCCGCTGGTACCGCACCTCGCGGGTCTCGTTCACCGACACCGGTCTGGTCAGCGGGCGCAACTACAGCTACAAGATCGTCGCGAGCGACCCGTTCGGCAACTCCGTCACCTCGCCATCGGTGACCGTGAACGTGGCCGGCTCCAGCGCGGGCACCCTGGGTACCTACGCCCGCGGAGTCCTGAACGACGACCCGGTCGGTTACTGGCGCCTGGGTGAGAACAGCGGTTCCGCGCAGGACTGGACCGGCTACGCCAACGCGTCGGTCGGCAACCAGGTGAACCGGCCCGTCGCCGGAGCGATCAGCGGGGACACCAACGGCGCGGCCCGGTTCACGGGTTCGTCGTCGTCCCGGGTGTACACCACCACCTCGACCACCGGCACGAACCGGTTCTCCCTCGAGGCGTGGTTCAAGACGACGTCCACCAGCGGCGGCAAGATCATCGGCTTCGGCAGCTCCTCGAACAGCAACAACAGCGGCAACTACGACCGTCACGTCTACATGGGCACCGACGGCAGGCTCACCTTCGGCGTCAACCCCAACGCCCTGCGGGTCATCACCACCCCGGCCGCGTACAACGACGGGCAGTGGCACCACCTGGTTGCGACCCTCGGCCGGACCGGGATGCGGCTGTACGTCGACGGCACGGTCCGCGCCAGCGACCCGGACACGGTCAGCGCCCAGGTCTTCAACGGGTACTGGCACATCGGCGGAGACGCCGTGTCCGGGTGGCCGGGCGCGGGCTCGGACAACTTCGCCGGCGACATCGACGACGTCGCGGTGTACGGGCGCGCGCTCAGCGCGAGCGAGGTGACTCTGCACCACGGGACCGGCATCAGCGGGACGATCCCGAACCTGCCGCCGACGGCGAGCTTCACCGCGACCGGCGGCGAGCTCACCGCATCGTTCAACGCCTCGGCCTCGAGCGACTCCGACGGGTCGATCACCTCCTACGCCTGGAACTTCGGCGACGGCGCCGCGGGCACCGGCGTCACCGCGACGCACCCCTACGCCGTCGGCGGCACCAAGACGGTCACCCTGACCGTGACCGACCTCGCCGGCGCGACCGGCACGGTCTCCCACGACGTCGTCGTGGCGAACCCCAACTCCCCGCCGGTCGCGAGCTTCACCGTGACGCCGACGACGGGCCGGACCGTCGCGGTCGACGCCTCGGCGACGACCGACCCGGACGGAACCGTCTCGTCCTACGCGTGGACGTTCGGCGACGGCGGCACGGCCACCGGGAAGACCTCGTCCCACACCTACGCGAGCGATGGCACCTACACGGTGCAGCTCATCGCGACCGACGACGTCGGCGCATCCGGCAGCACCAGCCGGTCGATCACGGTGCTCAACACCGTCGTGGCGAGCGATGCCTTCGGGCGGACGGTCGCGGACGGATTCGGCTCCGCGGACCTCGGCGGGGCGTGGACCGCGACGGCCGGGGCGACGAGCGTCACCGGCAGCGTGGGCCAGCTGACCCTCCAGGCCGCCGGTTCGGTCGCCGGCGCACGCCTGGCAGGCGTGACGGGAACGGCGTTGCGCACCCAGGTGACCGAGAGCTGGGACAAGCGCCCGAACGGCTCGGGTGGCTGGTTCCTGCTGCGCGGCCGCATCACCACCAACGGTGAGTACCGGCTGAAGGTCGGCCACAAGTCGTCGGGCGCGGTGACCGCCCAGCTCGTCCGCACGACCGCCGCCGGCGCCGAGACCGCCCTCACCACGGAGACGACCGTGGCCGGGCTGACCTACGCCGCAGGCACCCCGATCGCGGCGTTGTTCGAGGTCAGCGGCACCTCGCCGACTACCCTGCGGGCCAAGGTCTTGGCCGCGGGCGGCGCCGAGCCGGCCGCCTGGCTGATCGACACGACCGACGCGACGGCGGGGCTCCAGGGCGCCGGGCACACCGGGCTCGCGGCCCTCCTGTCCAGCTCGGCGACCAACGGACCGGTGGCGGTCCGGGTGGACGACTACATCGTCAACAGCGTCGGTTGACCGCTGTAGCAAACCCGGCGGATCCCCGGCTGGTCCGAGCGGGTGAACCGCAGGATCCACCCGGGTGAATATTGCGCACATTGTGCCGCTCTGTCCTGTTCGTCCCCCTACTCTTTGGCAGGTCGAGTGCAGCGGCTCTCGCACGGAAACTGGTGGGGGTCGGTCATGTTCGAGCGAACACGGGGACGGCTCGGGCGTCGCGGCCCGCGGCTCGGCGCCGCTGCTCTGGTCGTCACCACCGTCGCGGGCGGCCTGTGGTGGGGCCTGGCCGGGGGCGACTGGGACGGGGCGGTGGCCGCGCAGGGCGCACGCGCCGGCGGCAGCGAAGCCTCGCCGACCGCATCGCCGTCAGCTGCGCCGAGCGCCGCGCCGTCGGCCGCGCCCACCGCTGCGCCCACGCCGGCCAGCAGGGCCGGTAGCGCGTCCAACGTGCCGGATCAGACGCCCGTGGCCCCCCGCAAGGAGGTCGTGCTGCCCGCCGTCGGCCTCGCGGAGCCGGCCAGCTTCGGGAACAAGGTCTCCGCTCGGCTGACGACGTCCGTCCGGGTCGAGGGCAAGGGGCAGGGGGTCGGCGAGCGGTCCGGTCCCTCGCTCCTGGTGACCGTCGAGATCACCAACTCCAGCGCGGCGCAGATCGACCTCGACTACATCGTGGTGAACCTCTACGGCTCCCACGGCGCACCGGGGCAGCTCCTGCTCGGTGACGGCCGCTCGGCCCCCATGTCCGGAAAGCTCGCGTCGAAGACGTCCCGCACCGGCACGTATGTGCTGCGCCTGCCCGACCCCACCCCCGACACGGTCACCGTGACGGTCAACTACGGCGCGCAGGCGCCCACGGCAGTGTTCACCGGCAAGGTCAGGACCTGACCGTGTCTCCCGCCCTCGGCACCCCTCCCCGCGAGCCGTCCGTTTCCGAGAGGATCCTCATGCGCACCGCCCTCGTCACCTTCCCCAAGGCCGTTGCCAGCCTCGCGGTTGCTGCGCTCCTCGCGGCAGGTCTCACGGTCGCCGGCCCGCAAGTTGCGGCGTTCGCCGACTCGCCGCCGGCCGACTCGTCCACGCCGTCCACGGTGGCCGCGGACGGGCTGCCGACGGTCCAGATCGACGGCGTCGCCTGGTCGCAGGTCGTCGTCGGGAACGCGGTGTACGTCGCCGGGCAGTTCACCACCGCGCGCCCGGCGGGAGCAGCCCTGGGGGACCAGACGGTCGCACGCTCGAACCTGCTGGCCTACAACCTCGACACCGGTGCGCTCATTGAGAACTGGGCGCCCGCGCTGGACGGACCCGCGTACGTCATCACCGCCTCTCTGGACGGGACACGTCTGTACGTCGGCGGCGACTTCACCACGGTGAACGGCATCGCGCAGAACCGGTTCGTCGTGCTCAACCGGTCCGACGGCGCGCGGATCGTGGGCATCAACCCCAACGTCAACGGAGCGGTCCGGGCGATCACCTCGACACCGAGCACCGTCTACTTCGGCGGCAGCTTCACCTCGGTCACCGGCAACACCCGCAACCGCCTGGCGGCGATCAGCGTGAGCACCGGCGCACTGATCCCGTGGACGGCATCGGCACAGTCCGCGCAGGTCGAGTCGATGGTGATGAGCCCGGACCAGAGTCGCGTCATCGTCTCCGGGCGCTTCGCGACGCTCAACGGCATCTCGGCGCGCGGGTCGGGAGCCCTGTCGGCCTCGACCGGTGCCGTCCTGCCGTGGGCCGTGAACACGGTCGTGGCCAACTACGGCTACGCCGCCGGGATCATGGGCCTGGAGACCGACGGAAACCTCGTGTACGGCTCGGGCTTTGCCTTCATCCGCGACGCCAACAGCGCCGGCAACCTCGAGGGCGTGTTCGCCGCCAACCCGAACACCGGCGAGATCGTGTGGATCGACGACTGCCACGGTGACACGTACTCGGTGTTCGCCAACCCCGGGAACGACGCGGTGTACAGCGTCGGACACGTGCACTACTGCGGCAACGTCGGCCAGTACCCCGACGGCGCGTACCGCTACGCACTGGCGTTCTCCAAGAAGGCCGCCACGACGGTCACGCCCAACGCGGTCGGGAACTACTACAACTGGGCGGGCTTCAAGGCGCCCGGACAGCTGAACTTCTACCCGGACCTGACCCGGGGGACCTTCACCGGTCAGGGCCAGGCGGCGTGGGACGTCACCGGGAACTCGCAGTACGTGGCCCTCGGTGGGGAGTTCCTCACCGTCAACGGGCAGCCCCAGCAGGGACTGGTCCGGATGGCCGTGAGTGCGAAGTCCACGAACCTGCAAGGTCCACGGCTGAGCGGAACCGCGCTGACTCCCGTCGCGACGTCCAAGGCCACCGGCACCGCACAGGTGTCGTGGCCGACCAACTGGGACGCCGACAACGAGACCCTGACCTACACCGTGCTGCGCGACGGGACGCCCGTCTACACGACGACCGGTTCGGCGCGGAACTGGCAGCTCTCCAGGCTCTCGTTCACGGACACCGGGCTGGTGAGCGGGCGGACGTACGGCTACGCGGTGGTCTCGAGCGACTCGTTCGGAAACTCCGTCACCTCGCCGGCGGTGAACGTCAACGTCACCGGGACCAGCGCCGGGGCCCTGGGGCAGTACCCGAAGGCCGTGCTCGACGCCAACCCAGCCGCGTACTGGCGCCTGGGGGAGAACAACGGGTCCGTGCAGGACTGGACCGGCTACGCCGACGCCACCGCGGGCAACCAGGTCACGCGCGGCGTCACCGGAGCAATCGTGGGCGACGTCAACAAGGCGGCCCGGTTCAGCGGCTCGTCGAACTCCCGCGTCTACTCGACCAGGTCCGTCGTCGGCCCGAACAGGTTCTCCCTCGAGGCCTGGTTCAAGACGACGTCCACCACCGGCGGCAAGATCATCGGCTTCGGCACCTCCTCGACCAGCACCAACAGCAGCAACTACGACCGGCACGTCTACATGGGGACCGACGGCAAGCTCCGCTTCGGCGTCAACCCCAACACCCTGCGGGTCCTCACCAGCCCGGCCGCCTACAACGACGGGCTGTGGCACCACCTCGTGGCGTCCCTCGGCTCGGCGGGCATGCGGCTCTACGTCGACGGCGCGCTGCGCGCCCAGGACCCGGGCACCCTCAGCGGGCAGCAGATCAGCGGCGGGTTCTGGCACATCGGCGGCGACAGCGTCGCCGGCTGGCCCGGTGCCGGGTCGGACAACTTCGCCGGGGACATCGACGACGTCGCGGTCTACTCCCGCGCGCTCACCTCGAGCGAGGTGGCCGCGCACCGGGTGGCCGGCACGGGTGGCGTCGACACGAACTCCCCGCCGAGCGCGGCCTTCACCGCGACCGGTGGGGAGCTGAGTGCCGCAGTCGACGGCTCCGCCTCGACCGATCCCGACGGTCTGATCACGTCGTACGCCTGGGACTTCGGTGACGGCGCAGCCGGCACCGGCGTCACGGCGACGCACGCCTACTCGGCGGCCGGCACCTACCCGGTCACGCTGACCGTCACCGACGAGCGCGGCGCCTCCGCGTCGGTCGCCCACAACGTCGTCGTCGTGGGCGCGGCGTCGAGCGTTCAGGTGTCCGACGCGTTCGAACGCACCGTCACCACCGGCTTCGGGACCGCCGACCGCGGCGGGGCCTGGAGCGCGACGAGCGGGACCTCGGTGGCGAACGGCGCCGGAAAGCTCACGCTGGCGAGCGCCAGTGCCTCCGCCTCCGCCCGCGTGACGGCCATCTCCGGAACGGCGCTCACCACGCAGGTCACCGAGGACTGGGACAAGCGCCCGGTCGGCTCGGGCGGGTACTTCCTGGTCCGCGGACGCATCACGGCGAACGGAGAGTACCGGCTCAAGATCGGGCACAAGTCCGCGGGCGCGGTGACGGCCCGGATCGTGCAGACCAACGCCGCCGGCACGGAGACCGGCATCACCGCCGAGCTGACGGTGCCCGGGTTGACCTACGGGACGGGTGCCGCCACCTCGGCACTGCTCGAGGTCAGCGGGACGTCGCCGACCACCCTGCGGGCCAAGGTCTGGGCAGCTTCCGACCTGCAGCCTGCGGCCTGGCTCATCGACACGACCGACGCCACCGCCTCGCTGCAGGGGGCCGGGCACACCGGGATCGCCGCGAGCGTGTCCAGCACGACCACCAACGTTCCGGTCATCGTCCGGATCGACGACTACGTGGTGACCGGCCCGAACCAGGCGCCCATCGCGAGCTTCACCGCCACCGGCGGCGAGCTCCAGGCGAGCGTGAACGCGGCGGCCTCGACCGACCTCGACGGGACGATCACCTCCTACGCCTGGGACTTCGGCGACGGCGGCACCGGCACCGGCGTGAGTGCGTCGCACGCCTACGCGGCCGGCGGGACCTACCAGGTCACGCTGACCCTGACCGACGACGACGGCGCGATCGGCTCGATCACCCACGACGTCGTCGTGGCCGGCCTGAACCAGCCGCCGGTGCCGGACTTCACCGTGACGCCCACCGGCCTGACGGTCGCGGTCGACGCGAGCGCCACGACCGACCCGGACGGGACGGTTGCCTCCTACGCCTGGGACTTCGGTGACAGCACGGCGCCGGGTACCGGGAAGACGACCTCGCACGCGTACACCGTCGCGGGCACCTACACCGTCACCCTGACGGCGACCGACGACGACGGGGCGTTCGCCTCGACCACCCGCGACACCACCGTCGTGGTCCCGAACCAGCCGCCGACGGCGAGCTTCACCGCGACCGGCGGCGAGCTGACCGCGTCGTTCGACGGGTCGGCGTCGAGCGACTCCGACGGGACGCTCGTCTCCTACGCCTGGGACTTCGGTGACGGCGGCACGAGCACCGAGGTCGCACCGACCCACCCCTACGCGGTGGGCGGCACCTATACCGTCCGCCTGACCGTCACCGACGACGACGGCGACACCGGCACCGTCACCCAGCCGGTGGTCGTCACGACGCCAAATGTGGCACCCACCGCGAGCTTCGTGGCGACCACCTGGGGCCTGTCGATGACGGTCAACGGCTCGGCGTCGAGCGACTCGGACGGGACGATCAGTTCGTACGCCTGGGACTTCGGCGACGGCAGTGCGCCGGCGACCGGCGCCACCCCGCCGTCGCACGCCTACCCCGGACCGGGCACCTACCCGGTGACCCTCACCGTCACCGACAACGACGGCGCGACGGGTAGCAGCACCCAGTCGATCGCGCTGGACCCGGCTGCCACCGGGCTGCTCGCCGCCGACCCGTTCGAACGCGCGGCCGCGAACGGGTTCGGCACCGCAGACCTCGGGGGTGCCTGGACCGCGACGGCCAATGTGACCGCCGTCGCCGGTGGCACGGCGTCGATCAGCCTCGCGGCCAAGAGCTCGGGTGCGGGGGCGCGGCTGCCCTCGGTGACCGGGACGAGCCTGACCACCCAGGTGACCGAGCGCTGGGACAAGCAACCGAACGGCTCGGGCGGCTGGTTCCTGCTGCGCGGGCGCATCAACGCCGGCGGTGAGTACCGGCTCAAGGTCGGCCACAAGTCCGCCGGCGCGGTGACCGCTCAGGTCGTCCGCACGAACGCCGCAGGTACCGAGACGGCCATCACTACCGAGGCGACGGTGACCGGCGTGACCTACACGGCGGGTACCCCGATCGTGGTGCTGTTCGAGGTCAGCGGGACGTCGACGACCACGCTGCGGGCCAAGGTCTGGGCCGCGTCCCAGGCTCAGCCGGCCGGGTGGCTCATCAACACCTCGGACACGACGGCGGCGCTCCAGGGCGCCGGGCACACCGGCGTCGCCGCCGTCCTGTCGAGCACGACGACGAACGTGCCGGTGACGGTCCGGATCGACAACTACAGCGTCACGGCCCCGGTCGCCCCGGCACCCTAGGCTCGCTGACTGACGGCGTGGCGCCTTCGCGAGGACCGGCCCTGGGGGCTGGGAGGTTCGCGGGCGTCACGCTGTCCCATGCCCGCCGCGG
>NZ_DATCNW010000408.1:0-1991 GCF_036565025.1 Pengzhenrongella sp. | reverse complement strand
GTCTACCTCCTTGTCGAGGGCGGCCGCGAGCGTCGCGCGAACCGCCGTGCCGCCCGCACCGCGGAGGCCACCGTGCCCGCGCCCGTGCCCGCGCCCGCGCCCGCGCCCATGGCCGCCGCCGACTCCGTCCCCGTCCCCGATCCAGACTCCGACTTCGACCCCGACTCTGACCCAGACCCCGGCTTCGACCCTGACCCTGACCCCGACCCCGACTCCGACTCCTCCGAGTTCCCGCGAGTGAGCACTTTCGGCCGTTAGAGCGGGAGCTGAAGCGCCGAAACTGCTCACTCGCGGGTCCCGAGCGGGTCCCGAGCGGGGCGCATCATGGGCGGGGCGCCGCCGGGGCGCATCATGGGCGGCGCGCTGCGGGGCCGTTTAGAAGGTGACGCGGGCCGGGGCGATCGGGCCGGCCCGCACGATGACCGTACTGTGGTCGTCGCAGCCGTCGATCGGGCCCGGCGTCGCCACACGCCTGGACGCCTCCCACTGCGGCGGCGTGACGGCAACCTCGGTGACCGGAACGATCGTGCAGCCGTACGCGCCAGCTTGGGTGAGGTGCAGCAGGCTGTACGCGGATGCGCCCGGTGCGAGCGGCACGACCGCTTCGGGGAAGAAGCGCCCGGGCTCATTCTCGGACACGGCGCCGATCGCTTCGCCGGAGTTGGCGCTGACCAGGGACACCGCCGGATAGCCCTTGAGCGAGCACTCGGCTGAGCTTGTGTTGGTGAACTGGAGATCCCAGAAGAAGTTGCCGGCGCCGCTGTCGCCCGGGCGAGCCTGGAGGGAGAGCGCCAACTGGTTGGGGTTGCACTCGCCCTGGCCAGTAGAGGTCGGTGTCGGCGTCGCGGTGGCGGACGGAACTGTCGTAGCGGTCGGCGTCGAACTCGGCGTCGCGGAACCGCTGCCGAACGGCGTCGCTGGCGCTGCGCACCCGGCGAGCACTACGGCAACCACGCCACCAATCGCCAGGGCACACGCCAATTCAGCCGTGGCTCTCCGCCACCGACGCCGGCTCCCGTTCATGCCGACATTCTCACACCCTTCGCTCTGGCCCGCACCCCATGCCGCACCCATGCCGCACCCATGCCGCGTCGGTGCATGACTCCTGCAATTCGCGAGGCTGACGCCGAGCATCCTCGGAATTCCGCGGCTGTCCATTGCCCGGCTGCGAAATTGCAGGAGTTATGCGCGATCGCGCGGGGACAGAGGAATCAGTCGAGGGAGGAGGCGAGGAAGGTGAGGGCGGCAGCGGCAAGGTCGGAGAGGCTGGCGGCATCCGTCACCGGCACGGCGACCCAGTCCTTGAACGGCCGGTCCATGCCGGAGGGGTCCCAGAGCGCCGCACCCGGCAGCGCGAGCGCGGTCGTATGTGCGGCGCTGCCGGCGCCAAGCTTGAGCGCGATGACTTCGCCCTGAAGGCAGGCAAAGGCCTTCTTCCGCAGGGTGATCGCGTGGGCGCCGAACATCTTTGCGGCGACGGCGCCGGCCGGGGCAAGTTCACCGGCCAGGGCTTCAAAAACCGATTCTGCGTCCATGAGCCGATCCTATGACCCTGCCGCGGAGTGGCGCCGGGAACCGGGCGTGGTGAGGTGCGAAATGCATGCTGTTGTTGTCAGAGGATCGTCGAAAAGGAGGTCCGATGACCAACGAATCAGCGGGTTTCTTGAATGATCGTTACCGGCAGAGACCCGCGCGCGCTGTCGAACCCACTCGTGGCCGGAGAATTCGGCCTGCAGTTCTACGCCGGGGTGCCCCTGACGACCCGCAACGGCTGCAACCTGGGCACGCTGTGCGTGCTGGACTGCGAACCGCGCACGATGACGGAGTCGGAGGTCGCCACCCTCGAGGACCTGGCCGCCCTGGTGATGAACAAGCTGGAGTTGCGGTTCGAGAGCCGCGCCGCAGGTTTGTGACGGGCCCTGGCGCCCCGGGCGCCGTCGTCGCCGACCTTGACACTTCCGGTCGAGATTGACCGGTGTGCCGGGCAATCT
>NZ_DATCNW010000407.1:0-8658 GCF_036565025.1 Pengzhenrongella sp. | reverse complement strand
TTATCTGCGGTGACGTCGTCGACGCCGCACCCTGGGCGCCCAGGATCGTGCGGGAATCGGGCCTCGATCTTGGGCGGCAGATGGCGGGGCCAGGGGGCGACTCAGGGTGCTTATCTGCGGTAGACCACTGGAGGGCTGATGACGGCGGTGCGCCGGACCGCAGTGCAACCGGCCGGACCGGCGCTCGGGGAGGCCGCGGCCGCCTTCCTCGAGGGCGTGGCGAACCCGAACACCGCCCGTGCCTACGCCGTCGCCCTGGCCGCGCTGAGCGCCGAGCTCGGCCTCGGCGCACCGCTGACCACCCTGGAGGGTGAGGTGGGCGCCGACCGGGTCGGACGGTGGTTCACCGCGCAGTGGGGCCACCGGGCGCCGGCGACGTTCGACCTGCGCCTGGATGCCCTGTCGGCCGCGACCAGTTGGTGGCGCGACCAGGACTGGCTGACGGGCGACCCGCTGGTGCGCCTGACCCGGCGCCCACGCATGGTCGACCGGACCAAAGCCCTGTCCCACGCGCAGGTCGACGCCCTGCTGACCGGGAAGAGCCCGCTGCGGGAACGGACGCTGTGGCGGCTGCTCTACGAGTCCGCCGCCCGGGCCGGAGAGGTCCTCGCCCTGGACGCCGACGACCTGGACCTGCGCAACCGCCGCGCGAAGGTCCACCGCAAGGGCGGGGCGGTAGACGTCATCACGTGGCGCACCGAGACCGCGCGGCTGCTGCCCCGCCTGCTCGGCAAGCGCCGCACCGGCCCGGTGTTCCTGACCGACCGGCGCGCCCAGGTGCAGCTCGCCCCGCTCGACCTCGACCCCGCCACCGGCCGGGCCCGGCTGTCCTACCGCCGCGCCGCCGAGCTCTTCACCGCGGCCGCCAACGGCGCCACCCTGCACCAGCTGCGCCATTCAGCCCTCACCCACGCCGCCGAAGACGGCACGAACACCGCCACCCTCCTCTCCTACTCCGGGCACACCTCCGTCGCCTCGTTGGCGCGCTATGCCCGAGTCTCCCCAGAAGCCCTCGGCCGCTGGCAAGCCGAACGCGACCCAGCCCGACGCCGCTAGCCCGCGGCCAGCACTCGCCTAGATGCGGGGCGTGGGGAGTGTCGACCCCGACTCGTCACCAACCCCGGCCGCGGGCGGCCTCCCGGAGCTCGCGAGCCTGTGCATCGAGCCTGGCGTCGTCACACTCACCTGACATCCATTCTCCGAGCACCCTGACGACGTCAGATACCGACTCAGTGACGCGGTCGGTCTCAATGCGGTCATCCAGGAGGGCCCCCCGTGCTCGGTCCTGTCCCTCGTCAGCGTCAAGGGCCGACAGGAGCTTCATCGACGCGTCGGAGGCGAACCTGGCAACAACCGGGTGGTCCCGCTTGGTGAGGACCTGGAGCAGCGACAGGCGACTGCCTGCCTCGTCGGACCACGCGGAGAGTTGCTCCGTCGACATACCCACCACACTCCTACTGAAGTGTTGGATGACGGCGTGTGCGGCGACGCCGGTCCTCTCCTCCCTCACTCGCAAGGCATCCTCCGCGCGGCGCGAGTCCTCGCGCCGGCGGTCGTGGCGCAGCGTGAGCCAGAAGACGAGGAACAGCCCGACCAATCCGAAGATCGATCCGACGGAACCGTCGAGTAGCACTGCCCACCACGCTGTCGCGGTCATGACGACACCTTCCTCGCCAAAGCAACCCGACCCAAGCCCACGAACACACAAGACACGTCAGCTACACGCCACTAGCCCACCGCGCCAACAATGATGAATACGACCCCGAGGATGAGCGTGACAATCGAGACGCCCGCCCACAGATTCGGAATGTTCTGCCGATCGTCGCGATAGTTTGTTGATATCCCGACCGCCCACAGTGATGCGAGCGCGTTGATCAGTGCAGGTACGAACGCAGCCTGCCCGCCGCAGAGGAACGCGCCGGTCCCGGCAACGATCAGCGAGAATACGAACACCAGTCATCCTCCTAATCGAGGCCCAGTCTCGTGCCTGTGCCCAGCCCATTACACCGATCGACTATGCCGACCCCGAGAGCTTGGCCACGTCGCTGACCAGCATGAACGCCGAAAGGTCGGCATAATCCGAAATCCAACGCGCCGCCACGAGGCGAGTGCACGGAGTTCGGAGTTCAGGGCGAGCGCCACTTGCCGTGTTCGCCAGCCATCGGGTTGCCCAGGAATGCATTCTGGAGAACCCCCGAAATGAACCAAGGGAAATCTGTCTGGTAAATGGTCTCGTAGTGCGCCTCCCACTCGACGGGTAGGCGAAGGCCCCATCGGATCCTGACCGTTGGCGCGCCCATCGCCTTCTCGACACCGATGATTTTCCGAATGGCCTCTACTCCGAGGTTGTTTGCTTCGATCACCAGGGCCTTCTCAGCGGGATCGAGATCATCCACGTTGGTGCGGTACACGCGGTAGATTTCGCTCGGGATCATCGCCCCGAAGGGACGCAGGTGCTGCTCTATGCGCCCAATCACCCACTCGGCAGACAGCTGAGGGTCCATAGGCGGAACCTACTCCGGGGCGGACAAACCCGCCGGGTTCGTCGCTTGTGCGATTCGCGGCACCTGCGGTCCCTGACTCGCCGGCGAACTCGGTGCCGCCCGAACGCGTTCGTACGACTCCACGGATTCGGATTGCGGCTGGTGACGGCACCGTTACCAGCACGTCTACGTGCCGATCGCTCATGGGGGGGGCGGCCAGTCCGCGTGGCTGGTGGCGGTTACCCAGTGGGGCCACCCCTGCCGCGTGCCGCGCAGTAACCTCGATCATGGCACCGAGCCGAACGGCGCGGGCCCTCGTGCTAAGCGCCGAGTTGGCCTCGAGGCTGAACGATCGCTGTGTCACGTGGGGCGCCCGCATCACAGAGGGCGCCCGCGGCCATCCTGTCGTCATGATCGACTCCGGCTACCGAAATCGGACGGGCCTCACCTACCGCCTCGGCGGGTGGACCTCAGTCACGTGGCTCATGAACGACGACGGATCGGTCGCCAAAGAGCACGCTGCGGTGCTGCTGGCAACTGGCCGCGGCAGCGTGCCGGAGGTGGTTGACCGGTTGGCCGATTCGCTGGCACAGGCGTATGCGGCTGCCCTCAGCGGTTGTGCAGCCAACGGTGTCCCGGCCGATGACCCGCAGGTGCTTTGGTTTCGCGAAGCTCTGTGGCATCTCTCCGGGCGTCCACCAGGCCAGTGGCCCTGAGCCGTGTCTCGCACGTGAGGCACGCGGCGTAGGGCGTGGACGCGAGTGCGCTACTCCTATCCGGGGATCTGCCCGGTGATGACTGCTGCGGCGACGCTCACGACCATGTCCCGGCCGGCGCCCACTAGGCCGTCGCGGACCTTCTCCAGACGGGACCGGTCGGCGGGCTTTGCCTGAGCGATCAGGGCATCGAGCGCGGCCATGAGTCGATCCGCGCCAGCCTCTGCGCTGGGCCACAGCCCCAGCTCACGTCTCGCCTTCGCCGAGATGTGGGTGATGACCACGGGCCCGCGGAGCTCCTCAACCCTCATGCCGTCCAGGTATCCGTCGTCACTGAGCGCGTCGACCGCGATCTGCGCCTGGGCCGGGTGTTGACCGCCGCGTCAGGTGATGATGACCGCGTCACTCGCGGTGACGATGATTTTTGGGCAAAGGTGAGCCCCGCCGGTCGGTGACCGGCGGGGCTCATGGTCGTGGTGTCGCGGTGGTGGTCAGTCTGTCGTGACCTCGGTGACGGCTGCTCGGGCGGAAGACTCGTCGACGATTGTCTTGTTCGTCGCGAACGCGGCGACGAGAGCTTGGACGGCGAGGTTGTTCACCGCTCGCGGCAGGCCGCGGCTGACTTGGTGGATCAGCGCGGTCGCGTCGTCGCTGAACAGGGTGTCGGACCGTCCAGCGAGCTTGAGGTGATGGATCAGGTAGGTCTTGGTCTCCTCGGGTTGCATCCCGGTCATCGCGTAGCGCAGGGCGATGCGTTGGTCGAGGGCGGCGAACGTGCCGAGCTTGATGCGCCGGCGCAGGGTGGGTTGTCCCACGAGCAGGCAGGCGAACGGGCTGTGGCTGTCCATGTCCGCGTTGGTCAGGAGCCGGAGCTCTTCGAGCTGGTCGACGCCCAGCAGGTGCGCTTCGTCCAGGACGAGGACCACGCCGCGGCCGCGTTCGTGTTCCTCGGCGGCGAGCATCTCGCTGGTCTGCGGGATCAGGGACGCCTTGTGGAACCGTGGGGTCCCGCCCAGGGCGGTGACGATCCCCGCGTAGAGGCCGCGGGCCCCGACGGCCGGGTTCGCGAGGTAGATGACCGTGGTCCGGCTGGCGTCCAGTCCGGCGAGGGCGGCGCGGATCGCGACGGTCTTGCCGGCCCCGACCTCCCCGGTGATCACGCCCAGGGCTCGCTCGCTCACGCACCACCCGATGCGGGCGACGGCTTCGGCGTGGGCGGTGTGGCGGTGCAGCATCTGCGGCGCGAGCCCGCGCCCGAAGGGCATCCGGGTGAAGCCGTAGTGCGCCTGCAGGTTCTCGATGGTCATCGCGGGTCCTCGTCGCTGGGATCGTTGGTGGGTTCGGGGGTGAAGCGGGGGAAGTCGGTGAGGTCGGCGAGGTCGAGCTGTCCGGGCAGGGCGCCGGCCGCGAGTTCCCGGCCCAGAGCCGCGAAGCCGGCCAGCTCCGCCTCGAGCGCCGCATCAACCTCTTCACCGGCCCCGCCGGCCCGGTCGCCGGTGGGCAGGTCGGTGTAGTTGATGCGGGTAGCGAGCTCGCGGTGGTGCTGGTCGGCGACCAGGGCGAGGTAGTCGATGCCCGTCGCCACCGGCGGCGCCGGGGCGGTCTCGGGGTGGGCGCCGGGATGGACGTGCCGGGAGATCTTGTGCGGGACCGCGATCCCCATCGGGCGTCCCTGGAAGCGGACGTCCAGGGCGGTGAGGTCGAACGGGTCGAAGACGACCTCGATCCGGCGCCCGACCAGCGCGGCGTCGACCTCGTAAATGTTGCCGTGCAGGGAGAATGTCGCGGTCTTCGTCACCGTGCGCCGCTGCGACCACAGGAATGCTTCACGCAATGCCGCCGGGGTCGGCAGGGCCGGTGGGCCGGGCGCGAGGAACCGTTCCAGGGGCGCCTGGCCCGTCTCGCTATGGACCCGCCGGTGGTAAACGGTCTCGACCCACCCGGCGAACAGGTCGTTCATCCTGGTCAGGTCCCCGACCGCGTCCAGTGCCCCGGGAACGGCAAGCTCGACGAGGAACTGCTCACGGACGGTCCGAAAGAACCGTTCGATCTTTCCGCGCCCCGCGGGCTGGCGCGGTCTTGAGTGTGTCAGGCGAATTCCGAGGCTCGCCAAGGCCCGTAACAATGGGGCGGCAACAAAGGCGGAGCCGTTGTCGACATACACGGTTTGGGGTATTCCGCGGGCTGCGAGGCCCGCGCGGAGCGCCGCCTCCAGGCGCACGGTGTCCTCGCTGTGTCCCCACCGGTAGCCCACGATGGCCCGGGAGTGGTCGTCGATGAACGCGAACAAGTACGTCTTGCGCCCGCCGACGACCGGGCCGTGCAGCGCGTCCCCGGTCCACCGATCATTCGGCGCCGCGGCCTCGAACCGGCCGAACGCTTTGGGTGGCATCCCATCGGGGCGGGTGTTGAGCTCCAACCGGACGAACAAGCGCTGCAACGTCCGCTCCGAGGGCGCCGTGCCGGCGTGCGCGGCCAGGATCGCCCCGACGTGCGCCGCGGTGCGAGCCGGGACCTCCCGCTTCAACGCGGCCGCCAGGTCCAGCACCATTTGCGCGGTGCGCGGCTCGGCGTAGCGGGCCGACGGCATCAACGCGTCGAACCCGCCGGCGCGCCAGGCCCGGATCCACCGGTCGAGGGTGACCCGGGAGACCACTACCCGTTCCCCGAACGGACCCGTGTGCTCGGTGCCTGCGAGCTCGCGGACCAGCATGCCGCGTTGACGGGTGCTCAACGCCGGATCCGCCGGCTCCCGGATCAGGGCGTACCTGTAGAGCCCGATGTCACGGGCCCTGTCGGCGCGAGCGTCGCTCGCCTCGTCGTGCTGTGTCATCGGTGCCCCCAGCTGCTCGGTGACCACGGCGTGATCAACACAGCGGACGCTTCCGGACCCACCGGGAGCTGCCCAGGGTCAACTCGTGTTGGCCCGCGCCCTCACCCGACCTCACCGACCGGCGCCGGGCCGAGGAGCAGCCCGCCGCTCGCGAGGGACGCGAACTGCCACGGCGAACGCGGACCGAACCGCCTGGCCGCGGCCGCCGACGCCAGACCCAGGACTTCGAGCGCGTCACCGAAGACCGACCCGCGCACCACGACCGGCGCGCTCTGCGCGTCCAGGGCGTGCAACAGCTCGGTGAACGAGGCCCTCCAGCCCGCCGCGCGGACCGCGAACCGGCGCAACCAACCTCGGACCGTGCTCACCGGCCGGCGGAGCACGACCGCGATCGGCCGGTGGCCCGAACCACCGGCCTTCGCGACGAGCGCGGCACCGATCACGACGCTCGCATCCGCGCGGCGCACGAGCATCGAGGAAGGCAACAACACGTGGGTGGCGCCGCACCCCGAGCACGACGAGCGACGCGGACGAACCTTGACCGTCACCTCATCGTGGCGCAGCCCGCGCGGGCGGGCGTGGCCCCACGGCCGGAGCTCACCGCCGCATCCCGGACACTTCAACTCGCCGCGAACCAGAGATCGGGAGACCTCGAGCGGGTCAGTACCTACGATCAGCACGGGTGCCTCCAAGCACCAAGCGACGGCCCTCCCTTCCGGCTAAGGAATTGGGGAGGGCCGTTGCGCTTCGATGGACGTCATCACGCTCTCGTCGCCAACGACGAAGGGCAACCGCCAACCGCTGCCCAAATCAGATCATCACCCTCAGCGACGCCAACCCACCCCCACGTGGTCAGCCACGGTGTCGCTCAACAGCCGGGTCGATGTTCAGCTGATCTGCCAGGGCGCTGACGTAGAGGTTGGTCTCGCCGCCCTCGAGCCGTCGCGCGGCCTCCCGGAGGAGAGGCAGTTCGCGTCCGCTCCATGTGTCCTCAAGCTCGTTCATACCCCTGCCTCTCACTCGTCGCCCTGCACCGACTCCTCTAGGCGCCGGCGCGATGGGTGACGATGCTCGGCAGCCACGATAGGACCGCACCGGTGTTCCATCTAGCCACGACACGTCATCCGAGTAGCGTTTCCCGGACACCAGTTGGGGGAGTAGCCATGACGTCGAAGAGCTTGACTTCACTCCAGAGCACCGCCGCCGAACAGCTCGCGAAGTACACATCGCCGACGGGGTTCTACGGGTATGAACGGGATACACCGGAAACCGGCCGTTGGGAGTGATGGTGCTGGTCAGCGGTCGGTGGGCAGGCTGTCGATGGCTCGTTGCCGGTCCGCGGCGGTGGGCAATGCGTAGGCGCGGGTGGTCTTGGGGTACGGCCAAGGTAAGCGTAAAAGGGGCCATGAGTTGATCGGTCGGGAGCGAGGACCCGTCCGGCGGGGCGGGCCAGGCTCGGGGTCCGATACTGCCGTACAGCCAATGGCGTTAAGGATCGGCGATCGGCTCTGACCTGCATCGATGCGCGACAAGCTCACGCCGAGGTCGACTCACCAGCACCGGTGAAAGCCTCGCGCAGACCGTTCTAGGACAGCATTACCGCAGATCAGAGCTCACCAACTGCGTTGGCGCCACTGGCTGTACGGCTGCATGCCAGACCCTGACCATGACGGCCCCGAGCTCGGCCGGTGACTCCACGACGGGTGCAGTGGTGTCGTTCACGGAGTGCAGATGCGCGGCACCGGCGGCTCAAGGCGCTACAACCGGCGGAGTAGGTCCGCCTTCTTCGCCTCGAACTCCTCTGGGGTCACCACACCCAGGTCGCGCAACTCGCCGAGCTGACGCAGTTGCGTCATGACGTCCGGGGGCGCCGGTGCGATTACAGGGAACTGGACAGGCTGATGAGCGGTCGCGATCGCTGACTCGATCGCGGCCCGGAGCTGCAGGAACACGGCCTCTTGGGTGGTCATCACGACCACTGAGTTCTCATCGTGGACTGCGTCGACCGTCTGGTGGCCGAGCCGGGACCTATTCTCGTTGCCGCCGGCGACCGTGAACGCTATGAACCCGTTGACGAACGGGCCGGGCTTCTTCCACTGCACCGCGGTGATCGACCGGAGCGGTATGCGCTTCTCGCCCTTGCCGACGGTCATCCGCGCCAAAGCACCGGTACGCACGATCGTCACAAACTGGCCGTCGAAGATCACCGTGCCGGTGTGCCCCTTGGCGACCATCGGCGACTGAGGGCTGGGCGGCAAGCGGGTCGGCGGGGGGCCGTGCTGCGCCACCTGGTGTGTGGGCTGGGAAACAGTCTGGGTCTGGCGGACAACCTGTTTCCCGGGGCGCGCGGGTGGCTGGCGTGGTGCACGGTGCTCGGTCCACTGCTGGCCGTCCCAGTACCGCAGCACGTCCCCATACCCGGGATCTGGGTACCAGCCCGCCGGTGGCGTCTGACTCATGGCTCGAACGGTAGCGCGAGTGTTCGTGTGGGTGCGGGCTCGGCGGTCGCCCGCGTGTAGGCCCTTGAGGACCATCCGCCTCACGGTTCGCGAGGGCTGGCTGGTCCCGAACGTCAGCCGTTGTCGGTGTCCATTTCCATGGTTGTGACACAGCCACCGTGAGACGG
>NZ_DATCNW010000406.1:0-13135 GCF_036565025.1 Pengzhenrongella sp. | reverse complement strand
GTCCTATAGGACGTCAACGCTCGGACGTCCTGGCGAAAGGTGACTCGGGATCGGGGTGCTGCTCGGGGTCTGGAACCCGGGCGCCATCGACCTCGTCGGTGCGCTGATGCTCGTGGGCGCGACGCTCTGCTACGGCTTCGGCAACGCGTGGAGCCGCCGGCGGCTGACCGGTACGGGGCTGTCGCCGGTCACGTTGCCGGCGGTCCAGCTCGCCGTCGGCTCGGCGCTGCTCGCCCCCTTCGCGCTCAGCACGCCCCTGACGGCCCCTGTGGCCCCCGGGCCGGGCCTCGCGCTGCTCGCGTTGGGCCTGGGCGGTACGGGCCTCGCGTTCGTCCTGTACTGGCGTGTGCTGGACGTCGCCGGGGCGACCGTCACGGCGAGCGTCACCTACGTCATCCCGCTGGTCTCGACCACGCTCGGCGTACTCGTGCTGGACGAACGGCTGCACTGGTACGAGCCGGTCGGCGGGGCCGTGGTGCTGGCCGGCGTCGCGCTGACCCAGTGGGGCGCGGCCCGACGTCGGCCGCGGCCGGGCACTGGGCAGACCGCGGCGCCCGGCGCCCGGACGACGCAGGCGATACCGACGACGCAGGCCACACCGACGCCGCGGTCGGTGTCGCCTGGGATGCCGGACTGAGCCGGCCTGCCAGTCGGGTCAGCGCCTGCGGGCGATCGCGGTGCCGATCGCGACGATCGCGGCCAGGGTGCCCGCCCCGATGCCGAGGAACGTGCGGGCGCGGTTGCGGTCCTCCGGGGTCGTGGCGGGGTCCGTGCCTGCGTCGTGGATCAGCTGCTTGGTGCGCGCGAGCACCTCGTTCGCCTTGACCCGCGGGTCGAGGCGGTAGGTCAGCTCGTCGATCGTGGCGGCGAGCTCGGCACGGTTCCGCTCGAGCTGCTCCTCGATCGCGTCCGGCGTGTTGTTCGTCATGGGTGCAGTCCTTCCTTGATGGCGTTGACGTCCTGCTTGACGTTCTCGGTCGCGCGTTCGGGCGTGGGCGGCATCCCGCGGTCCAGGGAGCGCTTGCCGAGCAGCGCGAGCACGCCGGTGATGACCAGCAGCACCACGGCGACGATGAGGGCCGCCAGCCACGCGGGCACGACGAGGGCGAGGGCGAGGATCACAGTGGTGAGGATCACAGCGAACGCGAAGAACCCGAACAGGCCGGCCCCCACGAACAGGCCGACGCCGATCGCGCTCGCCTTGGCCTTCTCGGCGAGCTCCGCCTTGGCCAGCGCGATCTCCGCGCGGATCAGCCGCGACGTCTGCTCCGACAGCCGGCTGAACAGCTCGCCCACGGAGGGCTTGGCCGTCCCCGGTGTCGTCCATTGCGTGTCTTCCACGCCGATCACATCCCTCGAGTCGCCGAACTGACGCTCCCAGTCTGTCGGCATCGACGGGGTTGTGCGATCTGTTCGGAAAGCGGGATCGTCCGGTCCGGACGCAGATCAGCCCCGCCCGGCGGGTGCGGACGGGGCTAACAGATGTGGCCACGGGCGGGTTCGAACCGCCGACCTTCCGATTTTCAGTCGGACGCTCTACCAACTGAGCTACATGGCCCAACCGACCGACTGCGCCCGGTCTTGTGGACCGGGCGCATGTCAGCGACCCCGACGGGACTCGAACCCGCGACCTCCGCCGTGACAGGGCGGCGCGCTAACCAACTGCGCTACGGGGCCTTGCGAAACACAAGGTACCTGTAAGACGACACAACAACGAAATTGCAGTTCTTCGTGCGTACCCCCAACGGGATTCGAACCCGTGCTACCGCCGTGAAAGGGCGGGGTCCTAGGCCGCTAGACGATGGGGGCGTAGTCAACGCCCCTGACGTCTGAGGCGTCCTGAGACCTCGGAAAGCATAGGGCAGATCCTGGGCAGATCCAAAGCGGGATCGCTCGGTGCGCCGGCGGGGGTCGATCAGCGCGGGCGGTGGGCCGTCCGGTGCCCGCGCTGACCCCGCGCGCGGCAGGATGGGCGGGTGGTCGACATGTCGCGCGCCGAGTTCGAGGATGCCGTCCGGGACGCGCTGGACGAGATCCCGGAGGACCTCGCCGCGCAGATGGACAACGTGGTCGTGCTCGTCGAGGACGACGCCCCGGCGGACGATCCGGACCTGCTCGGGGTGTACGACGGCGTGCCGCTCACTGAGCGCGACCAGTTCTGGGGCGCGGGCGCGCTCCCGGACCGGATCACGATCTTCCGGCGCCCGACCCTGGCGATCTGCGACTCGCGTGACGAGGTCGTCGAAGAGGTCGTGATCACCGTGGTCCACGAGATCGCGCACCACTTCGGCATCGACGACGACCGCCTGCACGAGCTCGGCTGGGCCTAACGACCGCCCAATCGCCGGATAGGACGACGCCAACCACCCCAACCCGCCTGTGCCCACCCCGGCGGCTCCCTGACGCCCAGACTGCGCACATCCGTGACACCTGCGCACATCGGATGTGCGCAGGTCTCACGGATGTGCGCAGTCTGCGGTTGGTCGCCTGGTTGGTCGCCTGGTTGGGGGCCGGGTTGGTGGTGCTCGACCGCCGTCGGGCCTGATGACGCGGTGCTGGGGTGGGCGGTTCGCGCGGTTAGCCTCGGGGGATGACTTCGCAGGGACTCCGGTTCGGGATCGTGCTGCTGCCCCAGGACCGCTGGTCGGTGGCGCGCGAGCGCTGGCAGCGCGCCGAGGAGTACGGCTTCGACCACGCGTGGACCTACGACCACCTCGCCTGGCGCTCGCTCGCCGACGAGCCGTGGTTCGCGACGGTCCCGCTGCTCGCTGCCGCGGCGGCGGTCACGGACCGGATCCGGCTCGGCACCTGGGTCGCGAGCCCGAACTTCCGTCACCCGGTCCCGTTCGCGAAGGACGTCATGGGGCTCGACGACGTCAGCGGCGGGCGCCTGCTGCTCGGTCTCGGGGCCGGCGGAGCCGGGTACGACGCTGGCGTGCTCGGCACCGCGCCGACGCCGCGCGAGCGCAGCCGGCGGTTCGCCGAGTTCACCGAGCTGCTGGACGAGCTGCTCACCCACCCGGTCACCGAGCACTCCGGGGAGTACTACGAGGCGCACGACGCCCGGATGACCCCGGGCTGCGTGCAGCGCCCGCGGGTGCCTTTCGTGATGGCCGCCAACGGCCCGCGCGCGATGGCGTTGGCGGCTCGCTTCGGTCAGGGCTGGGGAACGTTCGGGCCCACGTTCGACGAGGCGCTCGGTGAGCTCACGCCTGGGCAGGCCCAGGAGCGCTGGTGGGACGGCCTGGCCGGGATGGTCAAGAAGTTCGAGACCGCCGCCCACGAAGCCGGCCGGGACCCCGCGACGATCGACAAGTACCTCAGCCTCGACGGTGCGCCGGTGTTCTCCTTCGAGTCCTACGCGATGCTCGCCGAGGGTGCCGAGCGCGCTGCGGGGCTCGGCTTCACGGACGTCGTCGTGCACTGGCCGCGGGCCGAGGGGATCTACGCGGGCTCCGAGGCAGTGCTCGAGGAAGCCGCAAACCGCCTCGACGAGCTCCGAGCCCTGGGTCGCTGACCCAACCCCCACCCGGACAGGTCCGCCGGAGCGTCAGGCGCGTGCGGACGCGGCCTGGCGGGCCTGCCAGGCACTGGCGACCATGTCCTGCAGCGTGTGCCGCATCCGCCAGTCGAGGTCGCGCGCAGCCAGCTCGCCGGAGGCCACGATCCGCGCCGGGTCACCGGCGCGGCGCGGGGCGATCTCGGGCTCGAACTCGATCCCGGTCACCTCGGCCATCGCCGTCATGATCTGCCGGACCGAGACGCCGTCGCCGCTGCCGAGGTTGTAGACGAGCTCGAGCGGCTCGTTCGCGGCGAGCCTGCGGGCCGCGGCGACGTGCGAGAGCGCGAGGTCCGCGACGTGGATGTAGTCGCGCACGCAGGTGCCGTCGGGGGTGTCGTAGTCGACGCCGAAGATGCGCGGCGTGCGGCCCTCCACGAGCGCGTCGAGCACGAGCGGGAACAGGTTGTGCGGGCTCGTGTCGGTCAGGTCGGGCGATCCCGAGCCCACCACGTTGAAGTACCGCAGCGACGTGTGCCGCAGCCCGCTGGCGACGCCCTGGTCGCGCAGCAGCCACTCGCCGATGAGCTTGCTCTCGCCGTACGGCGACTCGGGGGAGGTCGGGGTCGCCTCGGTGACGAGGTCGGTGTGCGGCGTGCCGTAGGTCGCGGCGCTCGAGGAGAACACGATCGCGTCGACCCCCTCGTCGGCCATCGCGGCGAGCACGGACTGCGTGCCGGTGACGTTCTGCTCGTAGGTGTGCAGCGGGCGCTGGACGCTGACCCCCGCGTACTTGAACCCCGCGACGTGCACGACGCCGGTCACCTGGTGCTCGGCGAGCACCTGGCGGACCAGTCCCGTGTCCAGGATCGAACCCCGGACCAGCGGCACGCCGTCGGGCACGAAGCCCGCGTGCCCGCTGGACAGGTCGTCCAGGACGACCGTTTCCAGCCCCACGTCAGCGAAGGCCCGCACGACATGCGACCCGATGTACCCCGCCCCGCCAGTTACCAGCCATGTCATACCGGCAGCGTACCGGCGGCCCGCAGCCGTCCCGGGCGCCCGACGCCCGCGTGCCAGGCTGGGAGTCTGATTGTTATCGGCGACGCGGGTGTGGCCACCCTGGCTGGTTCGACCGTGGTGTAGGCCCGGGTGTCGTCGGCCGATCCGCGGGCGGATCTTGACCCGCCAGGTCGCCCGGGGCCCCGGGTGGGCGACCGGGCAGCATCTGTCGTTGACAACGTGGTGACCGACGTCGGGTCGGCGTTGAACGGGCACTGCCGCAAGTTCTTGGCGCTGCGGGCTGATCCGGGCGTGTCGACGGTCGTGGTGGAGCACCGCGAGGTGGTTCGCGAGGTTTGGTGCGCAGCACGTGCCAGGCCGCGATGTCGGCGTCGGGTCGTACGTTGTTGGTCGTGGATACCGCTGAGGTGGACGACCTGGTCCGGGATGTGCAGGAGATCCTCACATCGCCGGGTGCCCGCCTGTACGGGCGGCGGGTCGGCGCGAACCGGGCCGCACGGGCTGCGGCTGCACTCGGTCAGGGCGGCACGTCGTGACCCTTCTCGCGTATCGGTTCGCCCTGGACCCCACGCCGTCTCAGGAGCGGGCGCTGCGGTCCCATGCGGGGGCGTCCAGGTGTGCGTTCAACTGGGGTCTGGCGCGGGTGAAGGCGGTCATGGATCAGCGTGGCGCCGAGGCCACGTACGGGATCGCGGGAGAAAATTTGACGCCGTCGATCTCGTGGTCGCTGTACTCGCTGCGCAAGGACTGGAACCGGGCGAAGGCCACGGTGGCGCCGTGGTGGGGTGAGTGCTCGAAGGAGGCGTTCAACACCGGTCTGGACCAGCTCGCGCGCGGGCTGAAGAACTGGGGTGAGGCCAGGCGCGGGAAGCGTAAGGGCAAGCCTGTCGGGTTCCCGCGGTTCAAGTCGAAGCGAAGGGCCCGCCAGTCCGTCCGGTGGACGACCGGCGCGTTTCGGTGCGAGGCCCGTCATGCGGTACTGCCACGGATCGGGCGAGTGAGGCTCCACGAGGACGGCGCGCGCCTGGCGGACCTGGTCGCAGCCGGGGCGGCACGGGTGGTGGCGGTGTCGGTCCGGTTCGAGCGGGGACGCTGGTTCGCTGCGTTCACCGTCGAGCAGGACGTGAGGCGACCGGCAGCCGCCGACCCGGATGCGGTCGTTGGCGTCGACCTGGGCGTCAAGACCCTCGCGGTCCTGTCGACGGGCGAGGAGATCGCGAACCCGCGGCACTTGTCCACGGCGTTGGGGAAGGTCCGGCGCCTGTCCCGGACGATGTCGCGTCGGACTGGACCGGACCGGCGCACCCGCCGGGCGCCGTCGAACCGGTGGCGCCGCGCGAGTGCTGCCCTGGCCGAGGCGCAGGGCCGGGTAGCCGACCAGCGACGTGACGCCCTCCACAAGGCCACCACCAGCCTGACGGCCCGGTTCGGGACGATCGTGGTCGAGGACCTGCACGTGGCGGGGATGCTCGCCAACCACCGTCTGGCCCGGCACGTCGCGGACGCGTCGTTCGCCGAGTTCCGCCGCCAGATCGAGTACAAGAGCGCCTGGCGCGGCGGCCGGGTGATCGTCGCGGACCGGTGGTTCGCGTCCAGCAAGACCTGCTCCGCCTGTGGCACAGCGAAAGCCAAGCTGGCCCTGTCCGAACGCACGTTCGTCTGTGCCGCGTGCGGCCTGGTCCTCGATCGGGACGCCAACGCGGCACGGAACCTCGCCGAGTACGGCAAGCAGCAGATCGCCGGGAGTGGCCCGGAGACCCGAAACGGACGTGGAGCCGACCGTCAGACGACCCCCGGGCCGCAGGTGGCTATGAAGCGTCAACCCGGCACGCGGCAACGCGCTCAGACCGGGACCGTCCCGCGGCAACGCGAGACTGCATCCGAGGCTGCTCACCCATGAGCACTCAGACCCAACGGCTGTACATGAATCCCTGGCGGGACGTCCGCGAGCGGTGGTCGGCGCCCCGCCGGCTCGACATGGGCAAGGCCTGCATTCGCTTCCGGGCGGCCGCTGACCTGGACCTTCCGCTGATCGCCGAGACCATCGCGGGGTCCGGCGTCGAGCGGCTGATCGAGATGCACGAACACGTCCGAACGTCGACGCGCGGCGCCTAATCTGAGGTGATGCTCCAAGAGACCGGCGTGACCGAAACCGTGGACGTGCTCGGCCCGATCGCCGCCGTGGCGGGTGGTGTGGTCGTGGCCTTTGTGCTCGCGACGCTCATCTCGGCCCTCGTGCGCGCGGCCGCCCGGCGTTCGAATCTCGCGATGGACGTGCTCAAGCGGGTCCGGCGGCCGATGCGGGTCGTGCTGGTAATCGTCGGGGTCTGGATCGCGCTGCGCCTGTCGACCAAGTCCGCCGACTGGCGCATCGCCGTGGAGCACGCCCTGCTCATCGCGCTGATCGTCGCGGCCGCGTGGCTGATCGGCGCGCTCGCCTTCGTGGCGGAGGACGCCGCGCTCAACCGGTACCGCTTGGACGTGCCGGACAACCGCCGGGCCCGCCGCGCCCGTACCCAGATCGCGGTCCTGCGCCGCCTGACGGTCGCGCTCCTCGCGATCTGCGCCGCCGCGGGGGTCCTGATGACCTTCCCGAGCGCGCGCGCCGCCGGGGCCAGCGTGTTCGCCTCCGCGGGCGTGATCTCGATCGTCGCCGGTCTGGCCGCCCAGAGCTCGCTCGCCAACGTGTTCGCGGGCCTGCAGCTCGCGTTCACCGACGCGATCCGGCTCGACGACGTCGTGGTGGTCGACGGCGAGTGGGGCCGGATCGAGGAGATCACGATGACCTACATCGTCGTGCACCTGTGGGACGACCGGCGCCTGATCGTGCCGTCCACGTTCTTCACCAGCACGCCCTTCGAGAACTGGACCCGACGGGACTCGAACATGCTCGGCACGGTCGAGCTCGACGTCGACTGGGAGGTACCCGTCGCGGCGATGCGGGACGAGCTGAAACGGTTGCTCGAGGAGTCGGACCTCTGGGACGAGCGTGTGGGCATCCTGCAGGTGACCGACGCGGTCGGCGGCCAGGTGCAGGTGCGGGCACTCGCCAGCGCGGTCGACGCGCCGAGCATCTTCGACCTGCGCTGCTACGTGCGCGAGGGGCTCGTGGACTGGCTCCAGCGTGAGGCGCCGTACGCGCTGCCCCGGACCCGGCTGGAGGGTGGCGGCGGCGCCCCCGGCGCCGTTCGGGTGGTTCCGCGGGCGGTCCTGCCCGGCGACGGGCGGACGCCGCCCGACGCCGCCTCGGTGCCCGACGACGAGGATCAGCCCAAGACGAAGCTGCTGCGCCGCCCGGACATCCTGCGGCCTCCGGTACGGGTACCGGCGCCCCGCGGCGCGAAGCAGGGGCCTGCCGGGGACGCCACGGCTCAGTTCACGAAGCACACCGGCGACCGCCTGTTCACCGGCAGCTTCGACGCGGTCGAGCGTGCGCAGGCGTTCGGGGGTCCTGGCCGGGAGGTGCTCGAGGAGCGCGAGCAGACCGCCGAGCGCGCGCTGCGCGAGCCGGTTCCGACCGAGGGAGACGGCAAGGCGCCGGGCGACCCGAAGACGAAGGTCGACAGGCCGAAGGGCGACAAGGCGCAAGACGGCCGGACGAAGGGCGACGAACCGCGGGGCGGCGAGCCTCGGGGCGGTGAGCCGGCGGGCGACGAGGCGCAGGGCTGACGACCCTCGGCCCGGCAGCCGGTGGGCAGCGGCTGGTCAGGTGGCAAGCCGGCGCCGTCGTCGGGTCCGGCTGAGCCGTTCCTGGGCCGCCGGATCGTCTCGCCCAGCGAGATAATCTCGCCCACCGGACGAGGTGGCTCGCGAGTTTGCATCCGGGCCGCGGTCTTGTGACGGTGGGGTGGACCGAAGGCGCCCGTTGGCCGGTCTCGCCGTGTGCGGGACGTGGACCGGGGGTGCCGCGACCGGCAATCGAAGGAGCGCACGTGCTCACCCTGACCGAGAACGCCCGCACCACAGTCCAGGACCTCGCCGAAAAGGCCGGAGTCCCCGAAGCCGGGGGCCTGCGTATCGCCGCCGCGCCCGAGTCCGGTGGATTCGACATCGTGCTTGTCGCCGAGCCCGCACCCGGTGACGACGTGGTCGACGCCGGCCGCTCCAACGTCTTCCTCGAGGAGACCGCGAGCGAAGCACTCAAGGACCAGCAGCTCGACGCCGACCCGGCGAACGCGGAGACCAGCTTCACCGTGTCGCCCCAGGCCGCCGCCGCGGAAGCCGCGCCCGAGGCCTGAGCGCCTCACCCCTTTTCTTCACTAACGTCCGAGCGTTGACGTCCTATAGGACGTCAACGCTCGGACGTTAGTGCGTTCGGGGGGCCGTTTCCGCAGGCGGTTCGGTCAGCCACAGGCGCGTAGGTAGTGGGCCCAGTAGCCCCGGTACTCGCCGTACGGCTCGGCGATCTCGGCGAGGCCTCGCTCGTCCAGCGGACGGCCGTACACGGCAGACGCGACCTTGAGCACCTCGTCGCCGTCGGGCAGGCGTTCCATCCGGCCCAGGCCCCGGATCAGGACGAATGACGCCGACCACGGGCCGATGCCCGGCAGGGACAGCAGGAGCTCGCGGACGCGGTCGTAGTCGCCGTGCCGCAGGAACTCCTCGTCCACCCCGGCGAGCCCGGCGAGCGTGCAGTGCAGGTAGGCGCCCTTGCGGGTGTTGCCGAGGATGCTGATGAGCTCGTCCGGGCCGAGGGCGGTGAGCTGCTCCTGTGAGGGGAACGGCCGATACGTCTGCCCCCAGGCCGTGAGGTCGTTGTCGAAGGCCGCCATCAGCCGGCCCTTGAGCGTGCGCGCGACGGCCATCGGGGCGCGCTGCGACAGGATCGCCCAGCAGATGTTCTCCACCGGCGAGGGCAGCTTGACCTGGTGGTAGCCGCGCAGCTGCGCCACGACCGCGGAGAAGGCCGGGTCCTGGGCCGCAACCTTGTAGAACGGCGACAGGTCGTCGTCGAGACCGAGGAAGAACGAGATGCGGTCGGACGCCGCGGCGACCAGGTCGTCGGTCAGCTCGGTCGCGGAGCCGAGCCGACAGCGCAGGGCGTCGTCGCCCTGGGCGGTCAGTTCGGCCACGATCGTCCGGTCGGCGAAACGCCAGGCCTTGACCAGGGACGCCTCGCCGATCGTCTGTTCCCCGCGAAGCGCGGGGAACGAGCCCAAGAACTCGAGCGAGGCGTGCCAGTCGAACGGCGCCCGCGCACGAAGCGAGACGGTCCTCTCGTGCGCACCATTGGGCACTGAGGCGGCGCTCTCGCCGCCGGACGCTCGTTCGGTGGTCACGGCAGCCTGCTACCGGAGGGGAGTGAGCCGACGCTTCTGCGCGATGAGCGAGCGCTCGACTTCGGCGGAGCGTTCGACGATCCAGGCCTCGAGGGCCGCGAACCGCTCGACGGGAAAGGCACGCAGGTGCTTGCGGCGAACCGAGCTCACCGGCTTGTGCGGGTTGTCTGTCCGGAATGTGGTAACAAGTGCGACGACATCGAGATCTACGGCCATGTTTGCAGCGCCCCCCAGCGTTTGTCCCGAGCGTCGTCGCCCGGGTACTCGTCAACTTTACCGCCCGGCCGACGTCGGCTCATTGCCGGAGGATTAACATCGCGTTACCAAGTCAAGAATAATAGATCTGATCTCCGTGTGTCGGTTGACCGGTCGGTCGCGGAGGTACTGCCGATGCACGCATCGATGTTCGACCCCGGAGGCCGGGAACGGCTGCCCGGGTGGGATGAAACTGCAGGTCAACGGCGTTTTCGCGCGACTTCGGCGCGGAACACCGGCAGTCCGCCGCCGGGGCGTTCGGGCCGTCGGCCCAGGTCGATGCCGCGGTTGTGCGCAGCGTCCGGCGGGCGATTTTCGCCCGGGTGAAGTCTGTTCCGCGGGGACAACCTCTCGCACGGCTCCCGCCGCGGAACGTCCCGCGCCGCGACGCGTCGAGGCGATCCTGCACGTCTGCGCCAAAATGTCCCGCCCACACGAGGCGAGGCGGGACATTTTCGTGGTTCAGACGGTGGGCCCCGTGGGACTCGAACCCACGACCCGCGGATTAAAAGTCCGATGCTCTACCAACTGAGCTAGAGGCCCGGGATCAAGAGGTTCGTCCGGACGCCCCTGGGGAACTCCCCCGGGACCGCCTTCAGGCTCCTACCCCGCTGCGTAGCCTACGCGAGCGGGCCCGGCGCTCCGATGACCCCGCGCGGCCGTTGCCTCGCTCGTCATCCGTTCCCGGCGCCCCGCCCGGCGGGCGTCGCCGACGCATGCGGGTTCAACGTCGAGCTCCGCGCGCGACGGCCAGGGCCCAGGCGACGAGCGGCACCTGCAACGGCAGGCGGCCCCACGCGAGTCCGGGTCGGTGCACCCGCGAGAGGGAGTCGGGACGCGAGTCGAGAGCCATCTTGACGTTGCCCGGGAACACCGCGACGAACAGCACGGCTGCGGCGAGGGAGCCGATCCGCCGGGTCCGGGGGATCGCGATCGCGACGGCGCACGCGAGCTCGGCGGCGCCGCTCGCGAGCACCCAGGCCCGGGGGTTGCCGAGCGGGCCGGGGATGAGCTGCTCGTACCCTCGCGGCCGGACGAAGTGCGCGACGCCGGCGGCGCCGAGCAGCCCGGCGAGCCCCACGGCGGCGAGGGGCGCGGCGGGTCGAGCGTGCGCGGTGTCGGGCATCTCGCCCAACGGTACGAGGGAACGAGGGCGTGTCTGCCCAAACGGTTCGTCAGGCGGGAGAGGATCGCGGGGTGTCCGCCGGCCGTCTCATGCGCATCCAGAGCCCCGAGTTCCAGGCCAGGGCCGAGCGGGTCCGGCGGGTCACCGAGCTCACCTCGCTCCTGAACGTCCTGCCCTTCGAGGACGAAGCGGGTAAAGCCGCACTGTTCGAGCAGATCCTGGGTCGGCCGCTTCCCGCGAGGGTCACGATCTACCCGCCCTTCTACACGGACCACGGGCTCCACCTGGACCTTGCCGAGCAGGTGTTCATCAACCAGGGCTGCATGTTCCTGGACTACGCCGGAATCCGTCTCGGCGAACGCGTGATGATCGGTCCGAGGGCCACGTTCATCACCAGCGGTCACCCGGTCGACCCGGCCGAGCGCAGGCTGTACCTCACGGGCGCCCCCATCGATGTGGCGGAGAACGTGTGGATCGGCGCCGGGGCAACGATCCTGCCCGGAGTGAGCATCGGGCGCGACGCCGTGATCGCCGCCGGGGCGGTCGTGGCCGACGACGTGCCGGCGGCGAGCCTGGTGACCGGCGCGAAGGCCACGGTCCGCCGACGCTGGTGACAACCGCCGCCGGACGGCATTGGTGGCGGGTTGGGAAGCAGGTCCTACCGGAACGTCGCTCCGGGAGTCAGCTGCTCGACCCCGGGCTTGACCGCGCGGACGATCGCGCCGTGCAGGCCGTCCGCAACCTCGTGCGTGAACCGCACGGACGCGTGGGCGAAGCCCGCGTCCGCCAGCCCGTCCAGGTACTCCGATGCCGAGAGCGCACCCGCGATGCACCCCGCGTACCCGCCGCGCTTCGCGCGTTCGGCAGGGGTGAGCCGGTCCTCGGCGACGACGTCGGAGATCCCGAGGCGGCCGCCCGGGACCAGCACGCGGAACGCCTCGCGGAGCACCGCGGGCTTGTCGACCGAGGAGATCACCACGTCCACGCTGGCGTCCGGGAGCGGCACCGCTTCGATCCGTCCCTCGAGGAACTCGACGTTCGTCGCGCCCGCCTCGACCGCGTTCGACCTCGCGAGCTCGAGCATCTCCGGGGTGAAGTCGACACCGTAGGCGAAGCCCCGCGGACCGACCCGCCGGGCCGAGAGCAGGACGTCGATCCCGCCTCCGGAGCCGAGGTCGAGCACGCGCTCACCCGGCCGGAGGTCCGCGACCGCGGTCGGGTTGCCGCAGCCCAGGCTGGCGAGGACCGCCGAGTCGGGGAGCCCGACGGCGTCGTCGGGCGAGTACAGCGCGCGGCCGAACGTGACCGGCATCGACGCGCCTGCCCCGCCGCAACCGCCGCCCCCGCCACAGCATGCGGCGCCGTCTTTGGCCGCGTCGCCCGCGGCTCGTTCGCCCGCTGTGTCGCCGATCGAGCGTGCCGCGGCCGCGTAGTGCGCGCGGACCTCCTCGACGAGAGATTCCGACATCAGGTGCTCCAATACATCGACGATCGTCAATGTCTAAATCCTGACCTTAGATATCGACAGGTGTCAATGTCTTGTCCCATACTTGGTGACGTGCCCACCCGACCGGCCCTGCTGCCCCTGCTGCCGGTGCACGACACCGTCGCCTGCTGCGAGCCCCTCGTGCATGAGGTCCTCGCGGCCGACCAGGCCGAGCGCCTCGCGCGCGTGCTGAAGGCGATAGCCGATCCCGCTCGGTTGCGGCTGCTCTCGCTCGTCGCAGCCCAGGAGTCGGGCGAGCTGTGCACGTGCGACGCGACCGACCGGCTCGGCCTCACCCAGCCGACCGTGTCGCACCACTTCAAGGTGCTCGTCGCCGCGGGGCTGCTCGCTCGCGACAAGCGCGGCGTGTGGGCGTACTACGCGCTCGTCCCGGGTGCGCTCGATGCGCTCGCCGGCCTGCTCGCGACCACCGGCTCGGCCCGGTGAGCGGGCGGCCGGCTCCGCCC
>NZ_DATCNW010000405.1:0-10262 GCF_036565025.1 Pengzhenrongella sp. | reverse complement strand
TCCCCACAACGTCCGAGCGTTGACGTCCTATAGGACGTCAACGCTCGGACGTTGCGGGATTCTGGACGGGCCCGGGGCGACCGGGGCGTCGTCGGGCACGGCGCCGTCGAGCAGGTTGTGGTCGACCGGGCCGCCGTCGAGCAGGTTGTGGTCGACCGGGGCGGCATCGAGCAGGACGTCGTCGCCCTCGTCGTCGGCCTCGGCGAGCTCGGGCACGACGTCGTCGTCGTCACCGTTCGTGATTCGCTCCTCGCCGAAGGTCACACCCTCCAGGAAGCCGCGCGCCCGCTCGGTCCGGGGGTAGCTCTCGAGCGTGGCCCAGAAGTCGGTCCCGTGGCCGGAGTGCAGCAGGTGCGCCAGCTCGTGCAGCAGCACGTAGTCGATGACCCAGCGGGGCATCCCGCGCACCCGCGTCGAGATTCGGATCGTGCCGTCGGCCGGGGTGCACGAACCCCAGCGCCGACCCTGGTTGCTGGACCAGTTCACGCTCGTCGGCTTCGCCCGGCCACCGAGGTAGCGGTTCGAGAGCTCGACGGCGCGAGCGGCGAGCTCCGCGTCCGACGGCCGACGTCGGCGTTCCTGGTCGGCGAGGCGCGCGACCATCCGGCGAACCCACTCCAGCTCCTGCGCGCGCGTGAAGCGCGCCGGGATCGCGACAACGATCCGGTCACCGTCCCGGTACGCGGTCACGGTGCGCAGTCTCTTGCGGCTCCTGCGGACCTCTACCGGGCCCGGCGGATCTTGCGGATTCACGCCATGCACGCTATCGCTCGCGGCCTGGTTGTGCCCGCAATTCACCCGAACGTCGAGCAGGCAATGCGGCCCTGACCGGGCCTTGGAGACCTCTTATCGGGCGCCGCGCCGGGCCGCGAGTGGCCGAACCCCCCAGCGGGGCCACTATCGTGTCCGTGCACGGGCGCGTGCGGCCGGTCCGGCCGCTCGACCCTGCCGCTGGCCGGCGGATCCTCCGGCTCGGCGCGCACATAGACATCCGAACGGAGAAATTTGATGGCTGAGACGTACAAGGGCGAGTTCTACTGCGTGAAGTGCAAGGAGAAGCGCGAGGCCGAGGGCGACGTCGTCGTCTCCGAGTCCGGTCGCAAGATGGCCAAGGGCATCTGCCCCGTCTGCGGTACGAAGCTGAACCGGATCCTCGGCAAGGCCTGAGCCAACCAGCTCGCACCTCGAGGGGCGGCCCTGCGTCAGTCATGACGCGACGGGCCGCCCTTTTTCATGCCCTGACGCGGACCCCGCCCACGTCCCCGTCCAGGCCGCCGTGTGCCCTGTGGATGAACGTCACGGCCCCGCCGCGGCGGTGCGATGGTGGTCCGACAGGGTCGGATTATCGCGATGGGCCCCGGCAGGCACCGGAGGGAGGCGGTCGGTGTGCGGCTGCGGACGGGCCTGCGGGTGCTGTGGCGGAGTCGGGACGAGGTTCAGATCGGCACCGATCCGCGCTGGGCCATCCGGCTCACCGGCCTGAGTGCCGGCGAGATCGACCTGCTCACCGCCCTCGAGGAGGGGATCGCCTCGCGCGGGCTGGCCGCCGTCGCCCGTTCGCTCGCGGTGCCGCCGGACCGGCTCGACACCCTGCTGGCCGCCCTCGACGAAGCCCAGCTGATCTGCCTCGACGGTCCTGGACTCCGGCCCGCACCCACCCCCGCGCTCCCGCCCGGGGGGACCCCCGACGCGGCCACCTGGACCCGCCTGCTGCACGACGGCGACGGTGCTGGCCTCGTCGCGGCGCGCGCGGACCGGACTGTCGGGCTGCTCGGCGCGGGCCGGATCGGACTGTGCCTCGCGGTGACGCTCGCCGCGGCGGGCGTGGGCACGTTGCTCGTCGAGGACGACCTGGTGGTCACCCCGTCGGACCTCGGCGTCGGGGGATACACCGCACGGGATCTCGGGACCGCGCGGCGGACCGCCGCCGCGCGCGTGCTGCGCGACGTCGCGCCGGACGCGAGCACGATGGCGCCCGAGGGCACCCGGCCGGACGTGATGGTGCTCGTCGAGCACGGGGCCGCGGACGCGCTGCGGGCCCGCGTGCTGATGTCCGCGGGAGTCGTGCACCTGTCCGTGGTGGTCCGCGAGGCCGACGTCGTGGTCGGGCCGCTGGTGCGCCCGGGCTCGTCCGCGTGCCTGCGCTGCCTTGACCTGCACCGGACCGATGCCGACGAGCGGTGGCCCGCGATCGCGACCCAGCTCGCCAGCTCCACCCCGGCGCGCGGGGCCGGCGAGGAGTCCCTGCTCGCGGCGATCGCGGGCTCGCTCGCCGCCGGTCAGGTCCTCGCCGAGCTCGACGGGACGCTGCCCCGCACGCTCGGGGCGTCCTTCGAGGTCGGGCTGCCGGATGCGGTGCCGCGCGTGCGCGACTGGCCGGTGCACCCCAGATGCGGGTGCACCGGCCTGCCGCCGTCGGGCGGCGGGTGACTCACGCGGCCGGTACGGCGGACGCGTCCTTGCGAGGGCGTCCGCGGCCGCGCTTGCTGGCCACGACCTGGCCGGCGACGAACACCTCGCCGCCCCAGACCCCCCACGGCTCCGCGCGCTCGATGGCGCCGGCGAGGCAGCCCTGCTGCAACGGGCACTCGCGGCACAGGGCCTTGGCCTGCTCCACCTGAGCCGACTGCTCCGCGAACCAGAGCTCGGGGTCACCCGTCCGGCAGGGGATCAGGCCCGCGATCAATCGGTCGAACTGTTGCCGGTCTGCGGTGACGTCGGCCGTGGTGACGGTGAAGTCGGGGGTGAGCGACCAGGGACCGGATCCGCCCTGATTCACCGCGTCGAGCAGCTGGATGAGCCGCACGATGTCCTCCTGAGATGTCCGTGCTGGTGCGATGGGCAGGTGCGTTGCGTGAACGCAATCGGCGATCCGGCTGCTCATCGCCCCGACGACAGGTCAGGGCAAACGAAAGGCCGCGGTCTCCGAGTGGACTCCGCGGCCTGGGGTGGGCGTGATCAGTTGATCAAGTCCCCGGTGGAGCGGAGTCGGATAGGAAGGCGGGGATGCGCGTGGACGTGGCTCCGCCGCTGGGTCGCGCCGAGATGGGCGCGAGGGCGTGCAGAGCGAGGCGCGCGGCACCGGCCGCATATGCCATCTGGTTGATCTTCATCGCGATGCCCACCACCTCTCCGACTCGGGCCCACGCCTCTCGGCGCTACCTTCCAACAAGGACAAGACGAACTTAGGCGAGCGGCTCGCCGGAGCGCAACGTATTAACGCGACTTCATGCGATCGGGTTTGTCCCCGCCGCGCCGAGCGGCCGGGAGCGCCGTCGCCGCAGGCCCGCTCAGGTGGTCCCGGCCACCAGGGCGAGCAGGGTCGGGCCGTACTTGTCGAGCTTGGCCGGGCCGATGCCCTTGAGCTGCGCGAGCTCGGACATCGACGCAGGTCGGCGCTCCGCGATCGCGGCGAGCGTTGCTTCGACCAGCACCGTGTAGGCGGGCTTGTCGGTCTGGGTCGCGACCTGCGCGCGCCAGCCAAGGAGGCGCTCGTACAGCTCGGCGTCGTAGCGTCCGGACAGGACCGGGGCGCCGCGGCTCGCCGAGCCGGCGCCGGACCCCGAGACGCGGCGGTGCGGGCCGCCGTCGTCGGGCCAGAGGCCGTCGAGGAAACGGGTGCGGCGGCGCGACGCCCGGCCGCCGGGGTTGCGCGACCGCGCGAAGGACAGCTCGAGGTGCTCCCGGGCCCGCGTGATGCCGACGTAGAGCAGCCGTCGTTCCTCCGCGATCGCCTCGTCGGTCTCGGCGAGCGAGATCGGCATCAGGCCCTCGCTCATGCCGGTGAGGAAGACCGCGTCCCACTCGAGCCCCTTGGCCGCGTGCAGGGTCGCCAGGGTCACTCCCTCGACGGTCGGTGCGTGCTGCGCCGACGCGCGCTCGTCGAGCTCGATCACCAGGTCGGCCAGGGTCGCCTGCTGGCGCGCCGCGAGGTCGTCCGCGAGCGCCACCAGCGCCTGCATCGACTCCCAGCGCTCGCGCACGGCGCCGCGGGTGGCCGGCGGCGTGGGCGACCAGCCGGCGTTGAGCAGCACGTCCCGCACGACCTCGGGCATCGGGGTCTCCGCGTCCGCGGCCCGGCCCGCGCCGCGCAGCAGGACCATGGCCGCCCGGACCTCGCGGCGCTGGAAGAAGCGCTCGCCGCCGCGCACGAGGTACCCGATGCCGGCCGCGCCGAGAGCCTGCTCGAAGCCCTCCGACTGCGCGTTCGTGCGGTACAGCACGGCCACCTCGCTGGCGTGGGTGCCGGCATCCAGCAGCCGCGCGATGCGCGCCGCGACGCCGGCCGTCTCGGCGTCGTCGTCGTCGTACGTGGTGAAGCCGACCGGGGGGCCCTCGGGGCGCTGGGCGATCAGCTCGAGGGCCTGCGCGCCGCGCCGGCCGCGCTGGGCGAGCAGGCGGTTGGCGAGCCCGACGACCTGCGGTGTGGACCGGTAGTCGCGGACCAGCCGGACCACCTGGGCCTTGGGGTGGGTCTTGGCGAAGGTGAGCAGGTGGTGCGGGGAGGCGCCGGTGAAGGAGTAGATCGTCTGGCTCGGGTCGCCGACGACGCACAGCTCCTCGCGCCCGCCGAGCCACTGGTCGAGCAGGTACTGCTGGAGCGGGGACACGTCCTGGTACTCATCGACCACGAAATGCCGGTACTGCCCGCGCACGGTCTCCGCGACGTCGTGCCGGGTGTTCAGCATGTCGGCGAGCATGAGCAGCACGTCTTCGAAGTCGATGACGCCGCGCTCGGTCTTCGCGTCCTCGTACGCCGAGATGAGCCGCGCGACGCTCTGCCGGTCGTAGCCGGCCGGCGGCGGACGGTCGATGGCGGTCGTCGCGCGGACGTAGTCGTCGGCCGAGACGAGGGAGACCTTGGACCACTCGACCTCGCTCGACAGGTCCCGGATCGCGACCCGGTCCACCGACAGCGAGAGCCGGCCCGCGGCCTCGGCCATCACGGGCGCCTTGTGCTCCAGGATCCGTGGCGGCGCGCCGCCGACGACCTTGGGCCAGAAGAAGCTGAGCTGGCGCAGCGCGGCGGCATGGAAGGTGCGCGCCTGGACGCCGGCGACGCCGAGGTCGCGCAGCCGGGTGCGCATCTCGCCGGCGGCGCGGGCCGTGAAGGTCACCGCGAGGACCGTGGTCGGCTTGTAGATGCCGCTGCGCACGCCGTAGGCGATGCGGTGCGTGATCGCGCGCGTCTTGCCGGTGCCCGCGCCCGCGAGCACGCAGACCGGTCCCGTCAGCGCGAGCGCGACCTCGCGCTGGTCGGGGTCGAGGGCATCAAGGATCTCGTCGGCAGACATCACGCCGATTCTCCCAGCCCGCACCGACAGTGCCCGCCGGGCGGGTGCCTGGTGGGTGCCTGGTGGGTGCCTGGTGGGTGCCCGACGGGCCTACGGGGCCCGCGTTGTGGCTACCGCCACACGTCCGGCCCCAGCACCTGCGCGCTGCGGGCGCGTACAGTGGACGCCCGCTCCCACCACAGAAGAGGACCTCGTGACCACGCAGACCCCCGACGCCGGCGCCGTCACGATGTACTCCACCACCTGGTGCGGCTACTGCCGTCGCTTGAAGTCGCAGCTGGACTCCGCGGGCATCGGCTACACGGAGATCAACATCGAGGAGCACCCGGACGCCGCGGCGCTCGTCGAGCGCGCGAACGGCGGAAACCAGACGGTGCCGACCCTGGTGTTCGCGGACGGTTCCGCCGCGACGAACCCCTCGCTGGCCGACGTCCGCACCCGCCTCGCCACCCTGAACTGACCCGAACCGCGCTCAGCCGGCCACCCCACAGGCTCCCCGCCCACGAGTTGTCAGTCCCAGCGCGGTCCCCGGACCGCGCAACGGCTGACAGGTCCAGGGGGGTCAGGCGCCGGTGAGACCCCAGTCGCCGGCCAGCTCGCCGCCGAACCACTCCTCGATGAGGACGCGCGCGATCGAGGAGCGCATCGGCAGCAGCACCTCCCCGGACGCGACCTGGTCGACGAGCTCGGCGCGGGTGAACCACTGGGCCTCGGTCACCTCGACGCCGTCGACCGTGATCTGCGTGGTCAGCGCGCGGGCGCGGAAAGCGAGCATCAGGGACGCCGGGAACGGCCACGGCTGGCTGCCGCGATAGCTCACCTCGCCGATCACGACGCCGACCTCCTCGGCCACCTCACGCCGCACCGCGTGCTCGATCGCCTCGCCGGGCTCGACGTAGCCGGCGAGCGTGGACAGCCGGTGCTCGGGCCACTGCACCGCGTGGCCGAGCAGCAGGCGGTCGTCCTCGTCCACCACTGCCATGATCACGGCGGGGTCCGTGCGGGGGTAGTGGTCGCTGCCGTCGGCGGGGCAGTGCCGCACCCAGCCCGCCTGCACGACGTCGGTCAGGGTGCCGCACCGCGGGCAGCGCGGGTGGGTCTTGTGCCAGGCCGCGAGCGCGACCGCGGTGGTCGCCAGGCCGGCGTCGCGCGCGTCGAGCACGGCGCCGATGCGGCGCAGCTGCGACCACTCGCGACCCGCGACCAGGTCCTCGCCGCCGTCCACGGCGAAGCGCTCGAGGTCCGTGACCTCGACGAGCGGGTCCGCGAGCACCAGGGCGACGTACGACGACGCGCCGTCGGTCCCGAGGTAGAGCCAGCCGCCGTCCGGGAGGTCGAGGCCCACGACGGTCGAGGGCGCGAGCAGGTCGAGCGTGATGGACCCGTCCTCGGTCGTGGTCGCGACGAGGCCGCCGTGCGTGAGAACCACGCGAGTGCTCTCCTCGCGGAGCAGATCGGCCACGAGATCCGGTCGGGCACGCAGCTCAGAAGCTCGGTCAATGGTCGCCCGGGCAAGCGGGAGGTCGGTCCAGTCCACGCGGACACCGTACGTGAGGTGGGGACACGCCCAGCGCGGGTGAGGACAAAACGCCGGGCTCGGCCTCTAGGCTGGCGGGGTGTCTCGTTCACCCTTAGCGCTCGCAGCCCTCGCGACCGCCGCGATCCCCGGCCTGAACGTGGTCGCCGTCCGGCGCCCGTCGCAGCCCGGGGCTGATTTTGACGTGGCCGTCGTGGTCGACTCCACCCGGCGCCACTGGGTCATCCGGGCTCCCGTTCGGCCCGCCGCGGGCGCGGCCCTCGACGCCGAGGTGGCGCTGCTCGAGCAGATCGCCGTCCAGGTGGACGACGGCCGGTTGCCGTTCGCGGTGCCTCGTCCCGCCGGGTTCGCGCACCTGCCGGAGGGCGGCCGCGCGCTCGTGCACGCCGAGGTCCCCGGCCGACCGCTGCGCCTCGAGACGCTCGCTGCCGGGCCGGGCCTCGCGGCGTCCCTCGGTCGCGCGATCGCTGCCGTGCACCAGCTACCCATCGACCTCGTGGAGAACGTCGGCCTGCCGGTGTACGACGCCGGCGCGTACCGGGAGCGCCGACTGGCCGAGCTGGACGAGGCCGCACGCACCGGCAAGGTCCCGCCGACCCTGCTGAAGCGCTGGGAGTCGCGCCTCGAGGACGTCGCGCTGTGGCGGTTCCAGCCGACCGTCGTGCACGGCGACCTGACCGCTTCGCACGTCCTGACCGACGGCCGCGCCGTCACCGGCATGCTCGGGTGGGGCGACACGAAGGTCGCCGACCCCGCCGACGACCTCGCCTGGCTGCTCGTCGCCGCCCCGCAGGACGCGGTCGAGTCGATCATGGAGGCCTACCACCTGGCCCGCACCGAGCTGACCGACGCGCACCTGGTGGAGCGCGCCCTGCTCGGCGGCGAGCTGGCCCTCGCGCGCTGGCTGCTCTACGGCGTGCGTTCGGGCAACGCGAGCGTGGTTGCCGATGCGGTCCAGATGCTCGAGGAGCTCGACGAGCACGCGCTGCCCGCCTCTTTCGGCTGATCCGCCGGCCTCATGAGGTCGCGCTGCGCAGCAGGTCTTCGATGCCGGCCTCGTCGAGCAGCCGCTCGGGGGTCACCGTGACGCCGGCGCCGACGTAGCAGAACGCCGCGTCCACCCGCTCCAGCGGCAGGTCGGCCCAGCGTGACCAGGCGAGCCGGTACACCGCGAGCTGTACCTCGCGGGTCCGCGCGGCGGCCTCGTCGAGCGGTGGCCGCCCGGTCTTCCAGTCCACGACCACGACGCCGCCGTCCGGGGTCGCGAAGACGGCGTCGATCCGGCACCGCAGCACGTATCCCGCGACGGGCGTCTCGATGTCGACCTCGACCGCGACCGGGGTCCGCCCCGCCCACTCGGTGGCGAGGAACGCCGTGCGCAGCTCCTCCAGGGAGGCGTCGGTGGCCACCGAGTCGTCGTCGGCGCCGGGCAGGTTCTCGACGTCGAGCAGCGCGGCCGAGCCGAAGTAGCGCTCGACCCAGGCGTGGAACTCGGTGCCGCGCCGGGCCTGCACCGACGGTTCGAGCGGCACCGGACGGCGCAGCGCGTGCGCGAAGGCCTGCGGGTCGCTCGCCAGGCGCACGACGGTCGACGCCGAGAGGTGCGCGGGCAGCTCGACCCGGACGTCGGGCGCGCTCACGCGGCTCCGCTCGGCGAGCAGCAGGTTGGCCGTGCGGGTCAGCGGCGAGGGGATCGGCGGCGGGATCGGGACGACGGCGTCGCCGAGCCCGACGACGAGCCGCGCGGCAGTGAGCTCGGCGTCAACCGCGGCCTCGAGCTTTGCGTCGGCGTCGGCGAGATCCCCGTCGGCCGCGGCGGCGAGCTCGGCGTCGACCGCGGCGGCGGCGGCCGTGACGTGCGCGCGGCGCGGCCCGGGGCCGAACGGATCGGTGGGCCACGCGTGGGTCGCGGGGGTGGCCGTGCGCGGGTTCGGGGTCGACGGATCGGGCCGCTCGGCCCAGCCGTCGGTGCCCACGAGCCCGGCCGCGACGAGCTCCTCCAGGAAGAGGGACGGCGGCTGGGGATCCTTGCGGTCCCGCCACCAGGAGCCGGACAGCAGCAGCGCCCGGCGCGCGCGGGTCAGCGCCACGTACGCGAGCCGGCGCTCCTCGGCGACCTCGTGCGCCCCGATGTCCCGGCGCAGCTGCTCGCGGAGCGCGTCGAGGTCCTTCTGGTCGACGGCGTCGGCCACGTCCAGGAAGGGCAGCTCGGCGGCGTCGCCGCGCAACGGGTACGGCAACGAACCGAGCCCGCTGAGCCACCCGCTCGCGCGCGGACCGTGCGGGCCCGAGGTCGGTGTCGCCGGCAGCACGCCGTCCGTGAGGCCCGGCACCGCGACGACATCCCACTCGAGGCCCTTGGCGGCGTGCACGGTGATCAGCTGGACCGCGTCCGGGTCCGGCTCGGTGACGGGCCGCTCGAGACCCCGCTCCTCGGTCGCGGCGGCGTCGAGCCAGCCCAGAAACGCCCCGAGGGTCGGCACGTCGGCGCCGTCGGAGAACTGCACGGCGACGTCGCGGAACGCGTCCAGGTGCGCGCGGGCCCGGCCGGGGCTGAGGCCGGGGCGCGAGGCCACCTCGATGTCGAGCCCGAGGAGCCGCTCGGCCTCCCCGACGAGCTCGGACAGCGAGAGGTAGGTGTGCGAGCGCAGGGTGCGCAGCAGGCGGGACAGCTCCAGCAGCCGATCGTGCGCCACGTCCGTCAGGTGTCGGCCGGTGCGACTGCGCCAGCCACGCGGCGGAAGGTCGTCGAGCGCGTCGACGATGCTGCGCTCGTCGACGACGTCACCGGCGACGACGACGGGGTCGTCGTCGGGCAGGGCGGGCGGAGCGGGCGCCGCGGACGAGCGGCCTGCGGGCTCGCCATCAGCGGGTTCGCCGCGGGCAGGTTCGCCACCAACAGGTTCGCCACCGACAGGCTCGCCACCGGCGAGCTCGGGCGGGCGCACCGCACCGCGACCGGGGCGCGGCGGTCCGCCGCGCGAGTCCGCGAGCTCGCCGGCCCAGGCCGCGAGCGCGTGCAGGTCGGCGACCCCGAGCCGGGTCCGTGCGCCGCAGAGCAGGCGGATCAACGCGTCACCGCGGGACGGGTCGTGCGCGACGCGCAGGGTCGCCACCAGGTCGACCACCTCGGGGGTCTGCAGCAGCCCACCGAGCCCGACGACCTCGACGGGCAACCCGGCCCCGCGCAAGGCGGCCTCGAGCGCGGCGAACTGGGACCGCTTGCGACACAGGACCGCCGCGGTCACCCGCGCGGACGCGCGGCCGGCCGGACGCCAGCGCTCGGCGATGAACCCGGCCACGGCGTCCGCCTCGTCCTCGACGGTCCCCGCGTACGTCGCGTGCACGGCGCCCGGTCCCGCGCCGGGGCGCGCCTCGAGCTGCGGGACGCGCACCGGACCGTCGTCGCCGCGAGCGAGGTCGTCGGCGAC
>NZ_DATCNW010000404.1:0-8136 GCF_036565025.1 Pengzhenrongella sp. | reverse complement strand
CTATTCCCCCGCCCCCCACCCCAAGCGCTCACACGGCCGCCACCACACATGCCGGCGCCGGGATCGCGAGGTAGTGCCCGCGCGTCGAGGTAGAGCGATCCAGGGCTCTACCTCGCACCGGGGGTACTACCTCGGCGAGGGGCGGGGCGGGGAGGGCGGCCAGGTGGCCGGAGGTTTGGTTGGCGATGACGGTCCAGGTTGCGAGGGGGGCGAAGTGGCGGGGCCAGGCGCCGCCGGAGTCGACCTCCGCGGCGCGGGTGAGCAGTCCGGTGGCGGGCTCGACGTCGAACACCGTGAGCACGTCCGCGCCGCGGACCGAGACCAGCAGCCGGGCGCCGTCCAGCACGACGTGCGCGGGCAGGATGCTGTCCCCGCTGCGCCGCGGCGTCACGGTCGCGGGCACCGTCTGGACGATCGAGGCGGTCGCCGTCGCGCGGTCCCAGCGCAGCACGCGCACCGTGACGTCGAGCTCGCCCACCAGGTACAGCAGCACGCCGCGCCCGTCCGGGTCGCCGCCGACCACGAGGTGTCGCGGCCCGGTGCCGGGGGGCAGGGTCGCGGCGATGCCGTCGGGCTCCAGGCGCCCGTCGGCCTCGATGCGGTAGCGCCGGAGCTCGTCGGTCCCGAGGTCGACGACGAGCAGGTGCTCCCCGCCCGGGGCGTACGCGGCGAAATGGGCGTGCGGACCTTCCTGGCGGTCGGCGTCCAGCCCCGAGCCGGTGTGCTCGAGCACCTGGAGCGGGCCGTCCGCGATGGTCGCCCGCGCGAATGCGCCGTCGGCATCCAGGGGCAGCACGGCGACCGAACCGGAGCTGTAGTTGGCGACGTAGAGCGTGCGCGCATCCGCCGAGAGCAGCAGGTGGCACGGGTCCGCGCCGCCCGAGTCCACGATGGCGAGCGCGGCGAGCTCCCCGCGCGGGCCCGCCGCGAACGCGGTCACTGAACCGTGGGCCTGCTCCCCGACCGCGTACACGACGCGGCCGCCCGGGTGGGTCACGACGAACGACGGCGCGGGGCTCAGGCCGGCGAGCACCGCCCCGGAGAGCACGCCGGTGACCGGGTCGAGGTCGACGCGCCAGATGCCCTCCCCGAGCCCCGCGGGCGTGCCGGCGCCGTTGTTCGGATAGGTGCCGATCCACAGGGCGCGAGGGGTTGTCACCTGCCGGAGCCTACGAGGCGCGACGGGTCGCCGACCACGCGGCCAGGCGTTGTTCGGCAGTTCGATCGAGTCGCGAGTAAGCGCGCGGAACGTCCGCTGTCGACCGCAATCAACGCGCCGACGAACCCGGCAAGCGGACATTCCCGCCCAAACTCGCCCGCGGGAGCGGCCGTGCGCGTTCGCTGCGGCGGATCGAGCCGCAAGAAGGCCCGTCCGGCATCGCTGCGCCGCGGTCGGGCGTGATCCGGTTCACAGCCCGCGCATAGATCCACGCCGGCGACCGCCTCGTCGCCTGGGCCGACGCGAAGAATGGCTCGCCGTACCGGGGCCGCGATTGATGCGGCTGCCCCGCCGTGCTCGGCGACCGGCTTCGCGGGATTGGGCGCTATGGCTGCTCGCCGGGCATCCAGCCACCCGGATCGGCGACCACCGTGCGCAGCACCACGAGCGCGGCACCGGTCATTGCGGGATATTCGCCGGCGACCGCCACGCCGACCCGAAGCGGTGACCACGGCGCAAAGATCACACCGCGCTCGAGCTCTTCGCTGACGGTGTCGCGCAGATACGGGAACAGCGGTGCGAATGCGCCGCCGAGCACGACCTCGCCCACGTCGACGATGTTCACCACATTTGCGAGCGCGATCCCGAGCGCGCGGGCCCCGGCCCGCAACGAGCCCAGCGCGGCCGGGTCATCCGTGGCGGCCGCCTCGACGAGGCGGGCGATCGGCAGCGACGGGTCGAGGCCGGCTCCGACCATGAGCGCATCCTGACCGGCGAAGTGCTCGAGCGAACCACGCCCGGGGCCCCGCGCTCCGAACGGGTCGACGATCAGGTGCCCGATCTCCCCGCTCCACCCGTGCCGGCCGGCGAAGATCTCGCCGTCGATCACGATCGCCCCACCGATCCCGACCTCACCCGAGACGTACACGAAGCTCGGCCGGCCGCCCCCGCGTCGGGCGTGCGACTCGGCGCGCGCCGCGAGGTTCGCCTCGTTCGCGAGGTGCGGTGCGAACGCCTCCAGCACCGGGTGCGCGATCATGCGCCCGACGACGTCGACGTCGCGCCAGCCGAGGTTCGGGGCGACCCGCAGCGGGCCCGTGACCCGGTCGACGAGTCCGGGCAGGGCGAGCGCGGTGCCCGCGATGCGCACGCCGTCGGCGCTCAGCGCGGCGATCGCGACCCCGGCGAGCCGCGCGAGCCGGTCGAGCACCGCGGCCGGATCGCTGTTGCGGAAGTCGCCGAACTCGACGCTCTCGTGCAGCACCGTCCCGGCGAGGTCGACCGCGCGGACCCCGAGGTAGTCGACGTTGACCTCCATGCCGATCCCGGCGATCGTGCCCCGGGCGGGAGCGAGCGGGACCCCCGGGCGGCCGGCCCCACGGGCTCCGTGCGGCTCGAGGTCGAGCTCGCGGACCAGGTTCGCCTCGATCAGCAGGTCGACCAGTCCCGACACGGTGGCCCGCGCGAGACCGGTCGCCGCGGCGATGTTGGCGCGCGAGACCGGGCCTGCGGCGTCCAGGACGTGCTGCAGGGTGAGGCTCAGGTTGTGCTCGCGCAGTCCCGCCTGACGTGCGGCGCGGCCGTTTGCGGCGGCCTGCGGACCGCCGGTGGCCGCCGTCGACGTCGCGTGCGCAGGCGAGGATTCGTCGTCGGACATGTGTTGACCCTAGCCGGGTCGTCGGATATGTTCGGCGGAACAACAAATCTCGATGAGGAGACTCCCGATGACGGCACTGCCCACCCCCGAAGACAAGTTCTCGTTCGGCCTGTGGACCATCGGCTGGGAGGCGCGCGACCAGTTCGGTGACGCCAGCCGCCCCTGGCTCGACCCGGTCGAGTCCGTGCACCAGCTCGCGAAGCTCGGCGCCAGCTACGTGACCTTCCACGACGACGACGTCGTCCCCTTCGGCTCGGACGCCGCGACCCGCGAGAAGATCCTGGCCCGGTTCTCCGCCGCGCTCGACGAGACCGGCATCAAGGTCGAGATGGTCACGACCAACACGTTCAGCCACCCGATCTTCAAGGACGGCGCGTTCACCTCGAACGACCGCCGGGTGCGCCGCTACGGCCTGCGCAAGGTCGTCCGCAACGTCGACCTGGCCGCCGAGCTGGGCGCCGAGACGTTCGTGATGTGGGGCGGGCGCGAGGGTGCCGAGTACGACAGCGCGAAGGACCTCAAGGCCGCGCACGACCGCTACCGCGAGGGCATCGACACCGTCGCCGCCTACATCAAGGACCAGGGCTACGGGCTGAAGATCGCCATCGAGCCCAAGCCGAACGAGCCCCGCGGCGACATCATCCTGCCGACGGTCGGCAGCGCGCTGGCGTTCATCGCCGAGCTCGAGCACGGCGACATCGTCGGGGTGAACCCCGAGACCGGGCACGAGCAGATGGCCGGGCTCAACTACACCTCGAGCATCGCGCAGGCGCTGTGGGCCGAGAAGCTGTTCCACATCGACCTGAACGGGCAGAAGTCGATCAAGTACGACCAGGACCTGGTGTTCGGGCACGGCGACCTGTTCTCCGCGTTCGGGACCGTCGACCTCATCGAGAACGGCTTCCCGAGCGGCGGACCCCGCTACGACGGCCCGCGGCACTTCGACTACAAGCCGTCACGGACCGAGGACTTCGAGGGCGTCTGGGCGTCGGCCGCGGCCAACATGAGCTCCTATCTGATCCTCAAGGAGCGGGCGCTCGCGTTCCGCGCGGACCCCGAGGTTCAGGAGGCGCTCGAGGCCGCCGGGGTCTTCGACCTCGCCGTGCCGACCCTCGCCGCCGGCGAAACCCTCGCTGACCTGCTCGCGGACACCTCGTCGTACGAGGACCTCGACGTCGAGGACGTCGCCAAGCGGGGCTTCGGCTTCGTGCGGCTCAACCAGCTGGCCCTCGAGCACGCGCTCGGCGCCCGCTGACCCACCACCCTTTCCGACTTGTCAGACGCTTCGCGGTCCAGAGGTCGCGCTCGGTCTGACACATCTGAACTTTCGTGTGAACTTCTAGCTCGAGGAGCGCAGCGATGACGCTGATCGCCGGGGTGGACTCCTCCACCCAGTCCTGCAAGGTCGTGATCCGGGACGCCGACACCGGTGCGCTGGTGCGGTCCGGTCGCGCGTCGCACCCTGACCGCACCGAGGTCGACCCGGAGCGCTGGTGGGACGCGCTGGGCGCCGCGGTGGCCGACGCCGGCGGGCTCGCGGACGTCGACGCGCTCGCCGTCGGCGGGCAGCAGCACGGCCTGGTCGCGCTCGACGCGGACGGCGCCGTCGTGCGCGACGCGCTGCTGTGGAACGACACCCGGTCCGCCGGTGCGGCCGGCGACCTGGTGCGCGAGCTGGGCGACGGCGACCCGGAGGCCGGCGCCGCGGCGTGGGCCAAGGCCATCGGGTCGGTGCCCGTCGCGTCGCTCACCGTCACCAAGCTGCGCTGGCTGCGCGACGCCGAGCCGGCCAACGCGGCGCGCGTCGCCGCGGTGGCGCTCCCCCATGACTGGCTGACCTGGCGGCTCGCGGGTCACGGCCCCGGGTCAGGTGCCGCGGGGCTCGCGGCACTCACCACCGATCGGTCCGACGCGTCCGGGACCGGCTACTGGTCCCCGCTCACCGACGACTACCGCCGCGACCTGCTCGAGCTCGCGCTCGGCCACGGTGCGGTGCTCCCGCGGGTCGTGGGCGCCGGAGCGCGGGCCGGCGGGACCGCGGACGCTCCCGGGCGCACCGCACGCCCGGGGACCGTGCTGGGCGCCGGTGCGGGCGACAACGCGGCCGCGGCGCTCGGCCTGGGCATGGTCGAGGGCGACGTCGCGATCTCCATCGGCACCTCGGGCGTGGTGTCGGCCGTCTGCGGCACGCCGACCGCGGACCCGAGCGGCCTGGTCGCCGGTTTCGCGGACGCCACCGGCGCCTTCCTGCCGCTGGCCTGCACGCTCAATGCCTCGCGCGTGCTCGACGCCGCCGCCCGGATGCTCGGCGTCGACCACGCCGGGCTGAGCGCCCTCGCGCTCGCCGCCCCGGCGGGAGCCGACGGGCTGGTGCTCGTGCCTTACCTCGAGGGGGAACGCACGCCGAACAAGCCGGACGCGACGGGCGCCCTGCACGGGCTGCGCCTCGCGAACACGACCCCGGCGCACGTGGCCCGGGCCGCCGTCGAGGGGATGCTCTGCGCGCTGGCCGACGGGATCGACGCGCTGCGGGAGCAGGGGGTGCCGGTGCGCCGCGTGCTGCTGATCGGCGGCGGCGCGCAGTCCGAGGCGGTCCGCCGGATCGCACCGGCGGTGTTCGGCCTCGACGTGTCGATCCCGGCGCCCGGGGAGTACGTCGCGAACGGAGCGGCCCGACAGGCCGCATGGGCCCTCGCCGGCACGGCGAGCCCGCCCGAGTGGGCGTCGTCCGGCGGGACGGTCAGCGCCGCGGAGCCGACCCCCCAGGTACGCACCCAGTACGCCGCCGTCCGCGACCTGACGGCGATCCGCCCCGCCTGAACCCCGCCCGCAACGCACTACGCACACCCCACAACGCGCAACGTCCGAGCGTTGACGTCCTAGAGGACGTCAACGCTCGGACGTTGCGGTGAGGCAGAGGCGACGTCGATCCCTAGGGGGCCGATGGCACCAGATGGTGCAACAGATCAGTTTGGTGCGACAGATCAGTGCGCGGCCTCGTAGGCGGCCTTGATGTCCGCGGAGATGCGGCCACGCTCGGAGACGCTGCGACCGTTCGCCCGGGCCCACTCGCGGATCGCCGTGGCGTCCGTCGAGCCGCTCGCGCGACGTGCGGTCGTGCCGCGTGCCGGGCGCCCGGCGGGGCGGGAGCTGACCTTGCGGGCGTGACCGACCCACTTGGCCAGACCGTCGCGCAGCTCGCGCGCGTGGTCGCCCGACAGGTCGATCTCATAGGAGACGCCGTCGAGGGAAAACGTGACCGTCTCGTCGGCAGTTCCGCCATCGATATCGTCAACGAGAAGAACTTGGACCTTCTGAGCCATCGGATTGCCCCTTGATACGTGGGATGAAAAATATACGTCGTGCTAAAGCATGGCACTTGATCATTCGCGCGTCAAAGCGTGAGCACGGCGTGTTGGGGATAACTTGCGATCTGATCGCCGGCGCACGTGGCGTGGAACACATTCCCGCGCACGGCTCGCCGGGGCGAGGGACGCGCGATTCACGCGCCGGGGGACTCCTGCGCAGAACGCTCTTCGGCGTCCATCCGCGCGAGTGCCGCGCGCTCGGTTCGATCCGCGTTCACAATCGAGCGGATCGCGACATAGAAGAGGAAGCCCACCCCGATGGACGGGATGAGCGCGGCAACTCCGGCAAGGAACGGACTCACGCGAACACTCTACGTCGCGAGATCATGCGAGCGGTTTCACCAGGGGGAACAGAATCGTCTCGCGCACCCCAAGACCGGTGAGCACCATCAGCAGTCGGTCAACCCCCATACCCATGCCACCCGACGGCGGCATAGCGAACTCCATCGCGGTGAGAAAGTCCTCGTCAACGGCCATCGCCTCGTCGTCGCCGGCCGCCGCGAGCAACGACTGCGCCTCGAAACGCTGCCGCTGGATCACCGGATCCACGAGTTCGGAATAGGCGGTCGCAAGCTCGAACCCGCGGATGTACAGGTCCCACTTCTCGACCTGGCCGGGTGCGGTTCGGTGGTCGCGGGTCAACGGCGAGGTCTCGACCGGGAAGTCGCGCACGAACGTCGGCGCGTACAGGTGGTCGCCCACCAGGTGCTCCCAGATCGCCTCGACGAGCTTGCCGTGATTGGTCGCCTTGGGGTCGATCTGGAGCCCGACGCGGTCCGCGTGCTTGAGCAGCTCCTCGACCGAGGTGGACGACGTGATCTCTTCGGTGAGCGCACCGGAGAGCGATTCGTACAGGCGCAGCTGGGTCCATTCGCCGCCGAGCTCGTACAGCTCGCCGTCGGGCAGCGTGATCGTCGTGGTGCCCAGCGTGTCGAGCGCGGCCTGCTGCACCAGGTCCTGGGTCAGGGCGGCCATGGTGTCGTAGTCGCCGTAGGCCTCGTACGCCTCGAGGGAGGAGAACTCGGGCGAGTGCGTCGAGTCGACGCCCTCGTTGCGGAAGTTGCGGTTGATCTCGAAGACCCGCTCCACGCCGCCCACGACCGCCCGCTTGAGGAACAGCTCGGGCGCGATCCGCAGGTACAGCTCGAGGTCGAACGCGTTCATGTGCGTGGTGAACGGGCGCGCGGACGCGCCACCGTGGATCGTCTGGAGCATCGGCGTCTCGACCTCGAGGAACTCGCGCCGCTGCAGGTTCTCGCGCAGCGAGCGCACGACGCCGGCCCGCATCCGCACCATGTCCCGCGCGGCCGGGCGGGCGATCAGGTCGACGTACCGCTGGCGGACGCGCCCCTCCTCGGAGAGGTCCTTGTGCAGCACCGGCAGCGGGCGCAGCGCCTTGGACGCGAGCTGCCACGCGTCAGCGAACACCGAGAGCTCCCCGCGACGGGAGCTGATCACCGGGCCGTGCGCGAAGAGGTGGTCGCCCAGGTCGACGTCGGCCTTGAAGGCGGCGAGCGACTCGGCGCCGATGACCGCTTGGCTGAGCATCACCTGCAGGCGCGCACCCGCACCGTCCTGCAGGGTGACGAAGCAGAGCTTGCCGGTGTTGCGCAGGAACACGACCCGGCCGGCGACGCCGACGACGTCGTCCGTCTCCTGGCCCGCCTCGAGGTCGGGGTGGGCGGCGCGGACCTGCGCGATCGTGTGCGTGCGCGGGACCGAGACGGGGTAGGCCTGCTGGCCCGCGGCGAGCAGCCGCTCACGCTTCTCGCGCCGGACCCGCATCTGCTCGGGCAGCGCGTCGGCGCCCGCGTCCAGCTCGTCGGCAGATTCGGTTCGACCTGTATTTTCCACCCCGCGATCCTACCGATCACCGCGCCCCCGCCCGCCCGCAACCGTCCGATCCCGCGACGAGGCCCTCCTCACGTCCGAGCGTTGACGTCCTATAGGAC
>NZ_DATCNW010000403.1:0-1724 GCF_036565025.1 Pengzhenrongella sp. | reverse complement strand
GGCGACGACGGCGACGAGCCACTCCCTGGGCGGTGCGAGGACCTCGGCGAGCCCAACGACGGCCCACGCCACCGGGAAGCCGGCGTCCACACCCGCAGCGCCCCGGCCCGTGCCCCACGCGACGGAGGCGAACCCGCCCGGCGACATCCCCGACAACCAGGCCTTCGTTCCGTTCAGCCCGCCCGCCGGCGGGTACTCGGTGAAGATCCCCGAGGGCTGGGCGCGGGTCTCGGGCGGGACGACGACGTCGTTCACGGACAAGCTGAACAGCATTCAGGTGTCCACCGCGTCGGCCGCGACCGCGCCCACCGCCGGCTCGGTCATCAAGAGCGACGTGCCGCGCCTGCGGGCCAAGGTTCCACAGTTCACGCCCGGCACGGCGACCTCGGTCACCCGCACCGGGGGGACGGCCATCCTGCTGACCTACCAGGGCGACTCGTCGCCCGACCCGGTGACCGGCAAGGTGGTTCGCGACGCCTTCGAGCGGTACACGTTCTACCGCGCGGGCATGCGGGTCGACCTCACCCTCTCCGGCCCCACGAACGCCGACAACGTCGACCCCTGGCGCATCGTCTCCAACTCGCTGCGGTGGCTCTGATGGCCGAACCCGCGCTGCAGGCCCGCGACCTGTACCGCTTCTTCCGCACCGGCGATGACGAAACCCTCGCACTTCGGGGGGTGTCCCTGACCGTCGAGCGCGGCGAGACGGTCGCCGTCGTCGGCCCGTCCGGGTCGGGCAAGTCGACCCTGCTGTCATGCCTCGCAGGGATCGACGAACCGGCCGGCGGCACCGTCACGGTGGGCGGCGAGCGGGTCAGTCACCGCCCGGAGGCCGATCGGGCGCGCATCCGGGCGAGGCGCATCGGCGTCCTGCTGCAGTCCCGCAACCTGCTGGCACACCTGGGGATCGCCGCGAACATCCGGCTCGCACAGCGCGCCGGGGACCACCGCGATCGGCGGCCCAGCCCGCAGGAGCTGCTCGAGCGGGTCGGGCTCGGCCACCGCGGACGGGCGATCCCCCGTGAGCTCTCCGGTGGGGAGCTCGCGCGCGCTGGACTGGCCGTGGCCCTCGCGAATGACCCTGACATCGTGCTGGCCGACGAGCCCACCGGCGAGCTCGACGGGCAGAGCGAGCAGCAGATCCTCGCGCTGCTGCGCGAACGCGTCGGCCGCGGCGCGGGCCTCCTCGTGGTGACCCACAGCGCCGAGGTGGTCCGCATCGCGGACCGTGTCATCGCCCTGCAGGACGGGGTCGTGATCGCATGAGGCAGACCGAGAGCCTCGTCGCCTGCGTCGAAGCGTCCCGAACGTTCGGCTCGGGCCCGGGCGCCGTGATCGCCGTGCACGGCACCACGTGCGAGGTCCCCCCCGGCGCCCGGATCGCGATCACCGGCCCGTCCGGGTCCGGGAAGTCCACCCTCCTGCACCTGATGGCGGGGCTCGAGCTGCCCGGCCGCGGGGCGGTGACCTGGCCGGCCCTGTCGGGCGTCGCCGCCGAGCGCGCCCGGGAGATCGGGGTCGTCTTTCAGAGCCCGAGCCTGGTCCCGGCCCTGGACGTGGCGGAGAACGCGGGCCTGCCCCTGGTCCTAGGTGGCTGGTGTCGAGCGGGTGTTCCTGGGCGGGATTTGGCTCGGCGGGGTTGATGAGGGGTTCGTCGGGGCGGTGAGCGGGTTTCGCTCTTGGTCGCCCGGTGGCGCGGTTCGGGCCCGGTGAGGAGCCCCTGG
>NZ_DATCNW010000402.1:0-23842 GCF_036565025.1 Pengzhenrongella sp. | reverse complement strand
GGCGACGACGGCGCCACCGTCACCACCCGCGTGACCCGCCCCCGGCTCCTGGCCGCGCTGGCGGGCATCCTGTCCGCGGCGACCACGCTCGGCGTCGCGCAGCTGGTCGCCTCCCTCGTCTCCCCCGACTCCGCGCCGCTGGTCGCCGTCGGCGGCGCGTTCATCGACGCGACGCCGCCGTGGCTCAAGGACTTCGCCGTCGCGACCTTCGGCACGCACGACAAGCTGGCCCTCCTGATCGGCATGGGCGTCGCGGTCTCCGCGCTGGCCGCCCTGGCCGGGGTGCTCGCGCGCCGCCGGTGGGCGCTCGGGGCCTCGCTCATCGTGCTGCTCGGCGCGGTCGGTGGAGTTGCCGCGTTGACCCGGCCCAACGCCGGTGCGCTCGCCCCGTTGCCGAGCATCATCGGCGTCGGCGCCGGGATGATCGCGTTGCGCTCGCTCCTCGCGCGCATCCCGGGCGAGAGTGCCGAACCCGGAACCCCCGAGACCGCGCAGGTCCCGGCGGGCGCTCTTGACCGCCGCTCGTTCCTCACGGCCGCCGCCATCACCACCGCCGTCGCCGCGGTCGCCGCAGTCGGCGGACAGCTCATCTCGCGCGCCACCCGCACGGTGGAGGCCGCCCGGTCCGCGCTCACCCTGCCGAGGGCGGCCCGGCCGGTCGCCGCGGTCGCCGCCGGGGTGGAGTCGACGGTCCCGGGTGTCGCCGCGTACATCACCCCGAACGCCGACTTCTACCGGATCGACACCGCCCTCCTGGTCCCCCAGGTCGACGCCGACACCTGGAGCATTCGGGTGCACGGCCTCGTCGAGAACGAGGTCACGATGAGCTTCCAGGACCTCCTCGACGCCAACCTCGTCGAGTCCCGGATCACCCTGACCTGCGTCTCCAACGAGGTCGGCGGCGACCTGATCGGCAACGCGAAATGGCTCGGCTACCCGATCCGGGAGCTCCTCGCGCGGGCCCGCCCCCAGGTCGGCGCGGACATGGTTTTCTCGACCAGCGCGGACGGCTTCACCGCGTCCACCCCGCTCGGCGTGCTCACCGACGGCCGCGACGCGCTGCTCGCGATCGGCATGAACGACCAACCGCTGCCCGTCATCCACGGCTACCCCGTCCGGATGGTCGTCCCCGGGCTGTACGGCTTCGTCTCGGCCACGAAATGGGTCGTGGACCTCGAGGTCACCCGCTTCGCCGACAAGCGCGCCTACTGGACGGACCGCGGCTGGTCGCCGATGGGTCCGATCAAGACCGAGTCACGCATCGAGGTGCCGCGCCCCGGCGCCGGGGTCAAGGCCGGTCGGGTCGCCGTCGGCGGCACGGCCTGGGCGCAGCACCGCGGCATCTCCAAGGTCGAGATCCAGGTGGACGACGGCGACTGGGCGCCCGCGACGCTCTCGACCGAGGAGTCGATCGACACCTGGCGCCAGTGGTCCTACGCGTGGGACGCGACCCCGGGCACGCACCGCCTCACGGTCCGCGCGACGGACCCGATCGACGGCGTGCAGACCACCGAGGTCGCCCCGCCGCCACCGAACGGCGCCACCGGCCTGCACTCCGTCACCGTGACGGTGAGCTGACCTAGACGGCGCTCGGCACGACGTCGCGCACCCACGCGCCGTCGTCGGGCCGGAAGCCCACTCGCGCGTAGTAGTCCTGCGGATCGGCGATGTCGGGCGGCGCCACCAGGCGCCGGAACCCGGCGTCCGCGAACACCCCGCTGCGCCGGTACACGAACTCCCCGGGTGTGAAGTCCCGGAACCGCCGGGTCACGTAGTCGAGCTCGACCTGCCCGACGCCGTCCCCCGCGTCCCGCACGACGACGACCCCGACGGTCTCGTCGCCGCGCTGCACCAGGAACGCCAGCCGGCCCGGCACGCCCGGGTCCCACGCGAAGCTGGCGTGGAACGTGCGGATGTCCTGCAGGTTCGCGCCGAGCACGTGCGCGAGGTACGCGTCCGACGGGCTGACCTCGACCACCTCGTAGGTCGCGGCGTCGTGCCGCTCGCGCAGCAGCCGGACGAGCCAGTAGACGTCGATCACCGCGATGACCCCGTTCATGGCCGCGAACGGCCAGATGCTCAGCACGCCGTTGTAGCCCGTGGCGAGCACCGCGCCGACCAGGTTCATCACCCGGAAGCGCAGCACGCGCGCCTGCGCGAGCGAAGCGACGACGAACGCGGAGCCGGCCCACCCGATGATCTCGAGCCAGGGCATCGCGGGTCAGCCCCCGGCGAAGGGCGGCAGGACGTCCGCGAGATCGCCGTCGGACAGCGCAGCGGTCGGGTCGAGGCGCCGGCCGTCCACCAGGACCGAGCAGCGCGTGAGCACGTGTTCGAGTTCGCGTCCGTGCACGGCAGCCATCACGGACAGGAGCTCGCCGACCGTGCGGGCGGAGAGGGTCTCGGACGGCACGCCGGCGGCCTCGGCGGCGGCGGCGAAGTAGCGGACCATCACCATGTCGGGGCCCCGGGCGAGGATGCGGGGAGAGTCCCGGGCGAGGTCGCAGAGGTCGTCCCGGACGGGGCTGCGGAGGTCGTCCCGGGCGAGATCGCGGGGCGGCCGGACCACTCTCGGGACAGCTCGCCGACCCGGATCGCGATCAGCTCCGAGATCGCGGGGTCGGCCTCACCGTCCCCGGCCGCCTTGCCCGCCGCGTACCCGACCAGGAAGGTGGTCAGCGGCGCGGCCGGTCGCCCGACGCCGTCCGCCGCCTCGCGCGCCACGTCGAGCAGGGCTGCGACATCCACCACGTTCTGGTCGATCCCGAGCGCGGCCGACACGAAGCCGACCCAGTCCTCCAAGCCGTGCTCCGCGTGCTGCGCGTGCGGGGGGACCTCCCCGACCGTGTTCACCCGATCCATCTCGATCATGCTGGGCCTCCCGCCGCGTACGAAAACTCCCGACGCCGCTCATCGTTCCACGCGCGTGGAGCCCGGCAGCCCGGACTCGAGCGGCGACGCGGGTTGGGCTACGTCCTTACGTGCACGGGACTGCGGTACTCAACCGGATCGCCGGCGCAGACCCGGACGAGGCTTGCCGCGCAGGTGGTGCTATGCACTTCAGGGGCCCCTCGCCGTCTTCTCTGGTGGCGACCGCGTATCGACGCACCTGAAACGCCCACTCCCAGGTCTCCTCGGCCGGGACGCCCGTGTGCGGGGCCGGGACCCACATGGTGTCCTCATCCGATTCGGCGCAACGATCCTGAGTACAGGGGTGGATGTACAGGGACCTACCGGTGTCATTCAGCCACGCGATGTGGGCCGGCGGCGTGGGCATCGAGAACAAGGAGCCGACCGTCGGGACGAGCACGAGCGCAGCTGCGATCAGCGCGACCAGGAGGGCAGTCACGCCGACGGCGGTGTAGAGCTTGGCCCGCCGGGTCCGTCTCCCCATGGTCCGCACGGTCACCGGTCCGCTCCTAGTACCGCGGAAGGGACGGATCGACCTCGTCGATCCAGGCCAGCACACCGCCGGCCAGGTGGGCGACGTCGTCGAACCCGGCGGCCGCGAGGGCCAGGACCCCCTGCTCGGAGCGCGCGCCGCTGTGGCAGTGCAGCACGATCGGGAGGTCCCGCGGCAGGTCCGCGAGCGCGTGACCGTCGAGAATCCCGCCGATCGGAACCGACCAGGAGCCCGCGATCGAGACGATCTCGCGCTCCGCCGGTTCGCGGACGTCGATGAGGACGAAGCTCGCTGAACCGGGACCGGGTGCCACGAGCCGGGCCGCGAGCTCGCGAGGGGTCACGGTGCGCACCGCGGCCTCCGGCTCGTCGGGCTCGTCGTCCTGCACGACCCGGCCGGGATCCCCGCGCAGCGCCACCTCGGACCACCGCGCCGCCAGCGAGTCCAGCACGAGCACCCGCCCGAGCAACGGCTCTCCGGCCCCCGTGATCAGCTTGACCGCCTCGGTCGCCATCACCGAGCCGACCTGGCCGCACAGCGCGCCGAGCACGCCGCCGGTCGCGCACGAGGGCACGGTGCCGGCGGGCGGCGCAGCCGGGAACAGGTCCCGAAGCTGGACGGGCTCGACGCCACTGCCCGCGGGCGGCCGGCCCCAGAACACCGACACCTGGGCGTCGAACCGGAAGATGGACCCCCAGACCTCCGGGATCCCGGCGCGGACGCACGCATCGTTGACCAGGTACCGGGTCGGGAAGTTGTCGGTGCCGTCGATCACCAGGTCGTACCCGGCGAGGATCCGGTCGATGTTCTCCCGGGTGAGGCGCTCGGGGTGCACGACGACGTCCAGCTCCGGGTCCACCGCAAGCACCGCGTCGCGCGCGCTGTCGACCTTCGCCCGCCCGACGTCGGCCTGGCCGTGGATGACCTGTCGCTGCAGGTTCGTGAGCTCGACGACGTCGAAGTCGACGATGCCGATCCGCCCGACGCCCGCCGCGGCCAGATACAGCAGCACGGGCGCCCCCAACCCGCCGGCCCCGACGACGCACACCCGGGCGTTACGCAGCCGCCGCTGCCCGAGCTCGCCCAGCTGGGGCAGCAGCAGGTGGCGGGAGTACCGCTGGGTCTGGGTCGCGCTCAGCGATGGGCCGGGCGCCACGAGCGGCTGGATTGCCATGGTCGCCACTCTAATGTGGGGCGAGGGCCGCCAATTCAGGGCCTCGGCTCACGGCCCGCGCGACGAGCCGCGGGGCGGTGCAGCAGCAGGGCGTCGCCCTGGCCGCCACCCCCGCACAGGGCGACCGCGGCCCGACCGGAGCCACGCCGGGCGAGCTCGTGCGCGGCGTGCACGACGAGGCGGGCCCCGGACGCGCCGATCGGGTGCCCGAGCGCGATGGCGCCGCCGTGGATGTTCACCAGGTCGTGGGAGATCCCGAGCTCGACGGTCGACTGCGCGGTGACGGCCGCGAACGCCTCGTTGATCTCGACAAGGTCGAGCTGGTCGGCGGTCCAGCTGCCCCGTTTGAGCGCTGCCTGGATGGCTCGGGCCGGCTGAGAGTGCAGGGAGTTGTCCGGGCCGGCGACCTGCCCGGTGGCGCCGAGCGCGGCCAGCCAGGGCAGTCCCAGCGCCTCGGCGTGCGCTCGCGTCATCAGCACGACAGCGGCCGCGCCGTCGGTCAGCTGTGAGGAGTTGCCCGCCGTGATGGTGCCGTCGGGCGCGAACGCGGGACGCAGTCGGGCCAGGGTCTCGATGGTGGTCTCCGGCCGGATGCCCTCGTCGGTGCGCACGAGCAACGGCTCGCCGCGGCGCTGCGGCACGCTCACCTCCGCGATCTCGGCGTCGAACGCCCCCGACTCCCACGCCGCCGCGGCGCGCTGATGGGAGCGGGCCGCGATCTCGTCCTGCGCCGCCCGGGTGATACCGAGCGGCCCGTTGTGCCGCTCGGTCGCCGCGCCCATCGACTCGTGGTCGAACGCGTCGGTCAGCCCGTCGTACTCCACGTGGTCGAGCGTGCCCACCGCCCCGAACCGCCACCCGGTGCGCACCCCGGGCAGCAGGTGGGGTGCGTTGGTCATCGACTCCTGGCCGCCGGCGATCACGACGCGGGCGTCGCCGAGCCGGATCATCCGCGCGCCCTCGATGATCGCCGCGAGGCCGGACAGGCACACCTTGTTGACCGTGGTCGCCGGCACGTCCCACCCGATCCCGGCGCCGACCGACGTCTGCCGGGCGGGGTTCTGCCCGGCGCCCGCCTGGAGCACCTGGCCGAGCACGACGGCGTCGACCGCGGCCGAGTCGAGCCCGGACCGCTCGAGCGCCGCGCGCACGGCGACGGACCCGAGCTGGACCGCGGTGAGCGAGGCGAGCGCGCCGGAGATCCGGCCCTGCGGGGTGCGGGCGGCGGAGACGATGACGACCTCGGGGAGGTTCGCCGCGGCGCTCACAACGACACCGTCGCGGGCAGGTCGCGCAGATCGGGGTCGACGGCGAGCTCGGGCTCGGTCGCGTCGCGGACCTCCGCCACGCTCACGCCGGGGGCGAGCTCGCGCAGCACCAGCCCGCCGGGCGTCACGTCGATCACCGCGAGGTCCGTGATGATCCGGTCGACAACGGCGCGCCCGGTGAGCGGCAGGGAGCATTCATTCAGGATCTTCGGCGAGCCGTCGCGGGCGCGGTGATCCATCAGCACGATCACCCGGGCCGCGCCGTGCACCAGGTCCATCGCCCCGCCGGGCCCCTTGACCATCTTTCCGGGGATCATCCAGTTGGCCAGGTCCCCGCGCGCGGAGACCTGCATCCCACCGAGGATGGCGGCGTCGATCTTGCCGCCGCGGATCATCCCGAAGCTCAGGGCCGAGTCGAAGAACGCGGCGCCGGGCAGGACCGTCACGGTCTCCTTCCCCGCGTTGATCAGGTCCGGGTCGACGGCAGCCTCGCTCGGGTACGGCCCGACGCCGAGGATCCCGTTCTCGGACTGGAGCACCACCGTCAGCCCGGCGGGCACGTAGTCCGGCACGAGCGTCGGCAGGCCGATGCCGAGGTTTACGTACGAACCGTCGACCAGCTCGAGCGCCGCACGCGCGGCCATCTCCTCACGGGACCGGGCCATGTCAGATCTCCCTCGTGTGCGCTTCGTGCTGGGGGTCTTTCGCTACGGTGCGCTTCTCGATTCGTTTGGGCACGTCCGGGCCGACCTCGACGATGCGGTGCACGAACACCCCCGGCAGGTGGACCTCGTCCGGGTCGATCTCGCCCGGCTCGACGAGCCGCTCGACCTGCGCGATCGTGATCCGCCCGGCCATCGCCGCGAGCGGGGAGAAGTTGCGTGCCGAACGATGGAACACGAGGTTGCCCGCGCGGTCCCCGCGCTGGGCGTGCACCAGGGCGAAGTCGGTGGTGATGGCCTCCTCCAGGACGTGCTCGCGCTCGACGCCGCGGACGACGAAGCTGCGGACCTCCTTCGGCAGCGAGGCGAGTGCCACCCGACCGGCGCCGTCGTACCTGCGCGGCAGCCCGCCCTCGGCGACCTGGGTGCCGACGCCGGTCTGGGTCCAGAACGCTGCGATCCCCGACCCGCCCGCGCGCAGCTTCTCCGCGAGCGTGCCCTGCGGGGTGAGCTCCAGCTCGAGCTCGCCGGAGAGGAACTGACGCTCGAACTCCTTGTTCTCCCCGACGTACGACGAGGTCATCTTGCGGATCCGGCCCGCGCGCAGCAGGATGCCCAGGCCCCAGTCGTCCACACCGCAGTTGTTGCTGACGACCTCGAGGTCGCGGACCCCGGCGGCGAGCACCGCCTCGATCAGCGCGATCGGGTTGCCGCACAGCCCGAACCCGCCCACGGCCACGCTCGCCCCGTCCAGGAGGTCGGCGATCGCCGCTCTCGCCGACGGGACAACCTTGTCGATGCCGGCCATGGGTTTCTCCTCCGCGCGTGATCGCCGGTCGCGGACCCCTGTGGCGGGCGTGTGCGGACCGCGGGCGCTCGACGCGCCGTGCGAACCTCGACGGCAACGACAGCGGTGCGACGTGTTCAATGTCGAGGCTATCCAGACGGCCGGGCGGGCGCGATGTGGTTGGCGAACATCATGGTCCGCGCAAGCGCATGGCTGCGGCACACGGATCGCGGCTCGTGCGACAGCGCTGTCAGTGCGCGGGCGAAGCCGGGTCGACGTCGTCGATCCAGGCCAGTAGGCCGCCCGCAAGGTGCGCGACGTCCGCGAAGCCGGCCGCCCGCAACGCCCGGACGGCCACCTCGGAGCGCGCTCCGCTCTGGCAGTGCGCGATGATCGGGGTGTCCCGTGGCAAGGCCGCGAGCGCGGAGCCGTCGAGGATCCCGCCGAGCGGCACCGACCGCGAACCGGCGATCGAAGCGAGGTGGCGCTCCGCCGCCTCGCGGACGTCGATCAGCACGAGGCGCTTGCCGTCCGTGTCGACCTCTCCGTCTACGTCGCGGTTCGCGCCCTTGAACCCGTTGCCGTTCCCGTTCGCGTCCCCGTTCGCTTTCCCGTTCGCTTTCGCGTCCCCGTTCGCGTTCCCGTCCCGCTTGGCGAGCCGGTCTGCGAGCTCGCGCGGGCTCACGGTGGGAATCCCGTCCGCCACGGCCCGGGCCCCCGGGTTCGCGGTCCGCACTGGTTGGCGGGCCCCGCCGTGCGGACCCCCGCCGTCGTCGTCGGGCATCTCCCCGCACGCGCTCCGCAACGGGTCAGACCGCAGGGTGAGCTCGGACCAGCGGGCGGTCAGCGCGTCGAGCATGAGCACGCGGCCGAGCAGCGGCTCCCCGATGCCGGTGATGAGTTTGACCGCCTCGGTCGCCATGATCGAACCGACCTGACCACACAGGGCGCCGAGCACCCCGCCGGTCGCACAGGACGGCACGCTTCCCTCCGCGGGCGCGGCCGGAAACAGGTCCCGCAGCTCGACCGGCGCGACCCCGCTGCCCGGAGGTGGCCGGCCCCAGAAGACCGACACCTGGGCGTCGAAGCGGAGCACCGAACCCCACACCTCGGGGAGACCGGCGCGGACGCACGCATCGTTGACCAGGTAGCGCGTCGGGAAGTTGTCCGTGCCGTCGATCACCAGGTCGTAGCCGCCCAGCACGCCGTCGACGTTCTCGGCGGTGAGTCGTTCGCGGTGCACGACGACGTCGAGCTCGGGGTCCACCGCGAGCATCGCGTCGCGCGCACTGTCGACCTTCGCCCGCCCGACGTCGTCCTGCCCGTGGATGACCTGTCGCTGCAGGTTCGTGAGCTCGACGGTGTCGAAGTCGACGATGCCGATCCGCCCGACGCCCGCCGCGGCCAGGTAGAGCAGGACGGGCGCGCCAAGGCCGCCGGCGCCGACGACGCACACCCGGGCGTTGCGCAGCCGCCGCTGCCCGACGTCGCCCAGCTGCGGCAGCAGGAGGTGGCGGGAGTACCGCTCGAGCTCGGTCGCGGTCAACGGTGGACCGGGCTCGACCAGAGCGGGGACTGGCGTGCGCCCGGTCATCCCGCCACCGCCGCGGGAGTTCCCACGCCGAGCGCGGCCAGCAGCGCAGCGACGTTGCGCCCCGGGTCCTGCGCGGCCATGACCGAACCCATCACGGCCACGCCGTCGGCGCCGGCGTCGAGGAACGATCCGGCATTGTGCTCATCGACGCCGCCGAGCGCGAACACGGCCGGCGGCACCGAGCGGGCATGACGGGCGGCAGCCAGCAGGTCCCCGAACCCGGCGACGCCGAGCGCGGGTCCGTACCCGGGCTTGGACCGGGTCGGGGCAACCGGCGAGAGGGTGACGTAGTCGCAGCCCTCATCGGCCGCGCGCAGCAGCTCGTCGAGCGAGTGGGTCGACCGCCCGAGCAGGCCGGGTCGGGCGGCCGGGGCCGGATCGGTCGCGCGCAGGTGCAGGCCGGCGAACGGAGCGGTTGCCAATGGCGCCGCCGAGGCCAGGAGCAATACGCCGCCAACGGGTGCGAGCATCGCCTGCACCTGCTCGGCGAGCCGGGCCCGTTCGGCGTTCGGCAGGTCGCGCTCGCGCAGCACGACGGCCCGCGCACCGGCCGCGATCGCCTCCCGCAGAGTGCCGATCAGGTCTCGCCCAGGCGGCACCAGGCTGCGGTCGGTCAGCACGAGAAGCGGCGGCAGGGTCCGGATCGGGGAACCACTGAGCGCGGTCATTCGCGGACCACGCCCTCGGTCGGCGAGGACGCGCGCCCACCGCGCCGCACGGGGATCCGTCCCGCGGTCCGGGCCAGCCTGCCGCCGAGCACGGCGTGCTTCATCGCGGTGGCCATCGCCACGGGGTCCTCCGCGCGGGTCACCGCGCTCGCGATCAGGACCGCGTCGCAGCCGAGCTCCATGGCCAGCGCGGCGTCGGACGCGGTACCGATCCCGGCGTCCAGGACGACGGGCACGTCGACCGCATCGCAGATCATCTCGATCGCGTGCGGGTTGCGGATGCCCAGGCCGCTGCCGATCGGCGAGCCGAGCGGCATGACCGCCGCGCAGCCGAGGTCGGCGAGGCGGCGGGCAAGCACCGGGTCGTCGTTCGTGTACGGCAGCACGGTGAAACCGTCGTCGACCAGGCGCTCCGCGGCCTCGAGCAGACCGACGGCGTCGGGCAGCAGGCTCTGGTCGTCGGCGATGACCTCGAGCTTGACCCACGAGGTGCCGAGCAGCTCGCGGGCCAGCTGCGCCACTAGGATCGCGTCGCGCGCCGTGTAGCAACCGGCCGTGTTGGGCAGCAGGCGCACCCCGCAGCGGTTCAGCACCTCCAGGACGCTGTCGCCCGCGGTCATCGAGACCCGCCGGATCGCCACAGTGACGAGCGCCGACTCCGACGCGCGGACGGCGCCCTCCAGGGTCGTCAGGCTGGTCGCCCCGCCGGTGCCGAGCAGGAGCCGCGAGGACAGCGGCTCACCGGCGATCACCAGCTGGTCGTGCGGAGTCGTCGCTGTAGCGGTCTCGGTTGTGAGGTCAGTCGCGCCGGTCGGGTCGGTCGCGCCCGGCGCGCCGGTCGTCTCAGTCGTCGCGGTCATATCAGCCGCCCGGAAGAGCGGTGACGACCTCGACCCGAGCGCCCGGGACGACGCGGGTCTGCGCCCACACCGACCGCGGGACGACCTGGCTGTTCATCGCCAGCGCAATCCCGCTGTCGGGCAGCGCGAAGACCGCGACGAGCTGGTCCAGGGTGGTCTCGTCCGCAATCTCGCGGGCCGAGCCGTTGAGCGTGATGGTCATCAGCGACCTTCCGTGACGGGGTTCAGGGGGCGTGCAAAACGTGTTGGCGTGAATGGTTCGACGAGGCCGGGCAGAGGCAGGCCGGCCAGGAGCCGGCTCACCGCCTCGCTGGTCGCGGGCGCGAGAAGGACGCCGCCGCGCGCGTGTCCGGTAGCCATGAGCAGTCCAGGCATCGGGGTGGAACCGATCAGCGGCCCGTTGTCGGGCGTGCCGGGCCGGCAGCGGGCGAGTGCCTCGACCAGCTCGAGCTCGGCGACCTCGGGCACGACCTCGATCGCGGCGCGCAGCAGCTGGTGCACCGCGCCGGCGGTCACCCTCAGGTCCGGCCCGACCTCCTCGCTGGTGGCGCCGACGACGAGCTCGCCGTCGCCGCGCGGCACGAGGTAGACCTGCTGCCCGTGCACCGTCGCGCGGATGGTCCGCGCCAGCAGGTTCGCGGCGCCGCCCAGCCGCAGGACCTGGCCCTTGACCGGGCGGACCGCCGGACGCACGGCCTCCGGCAGCCCCGGCACCTGCGCCGAGTCCGCGCCCGCGGCGAGGACGACGACGTCGGCCCCGTGCACCGGAGCCGGCTCGCCCGCCACGACGCGGCGGACCCCCACGACCGTCCCGCCGTCGACGACGAGACCGACCCGATGACGATGGAACCGGACCCCGGCCCGCTCAGCTGCCACCACGAGCGCCCGCACGGTCCGCCGGTTGTCGACGCTGTGGTCGCCCGGCACGTGCAGCGCCGACCTGGTCCGCGGCGAGAGCGCGGGTTCCAGGGTGCGTGCCTCGCGCGAGGTCAGCCTGCGGTGCTCGAGGTCGCTGCGCGCAAGCAGGTCCGCGACCCGCGAGAGAGCCAGGGCGTCGTCGGCGTCGAAGCCGACGAGCAGCGAACCCTCCTGCCGCAGCCCGACGTCGACGCCCGACTCACGGGTCAGCCGGTCCGCGAACTCGGGCCACGCGGCCGCGGACGCCAGACCGAGCGCGAGCAGCTCCGGCTCCTGGTAGGCCGCCTCACTCACCGGCGCGAGCATCCCCGCCGCCGCGTGCGACGCCCCGCGACCCGGCTCGTCGTCGTGCACCTCGACCGCGAACCCGTCGCGGGCGAGGGTCCACGCGATGCTGAGCCCGATCACCCCGCCGCCGACGACGGCGACCCGGCGTCCGGCGTCGAACGGGGGGTTGCTGGACGTGCCGGTGGGATGTGACATCGCGCTCCCTGAGCTCCCTGCGCCGGCATGATCCGGATCAGGTATGGACGGTCGGGGCTGCGTCAGCCCCCTCTCAGCCCGGTGCGCCGGACCCCCGTGAAGGACCGGCCCACCATAGGGGCACGCGCGCCGGAACGCGCAGACCGTCCGTGTTGGACGCCACGTCCGGTGTTCCGTCTCCGTTTGAGCGTGCTGCTCGCCAGCTAGTTGTCAGGTGGCGCACTCGTCTATCGACTTCAGTCTCCGCCAGTCGTCTCCCGAAGTTCTCCGCCTGCTTCTCCCGTTGCTTCTCGAGCTGCGCCGCCTGCTCATCGCGCTGGGCCACTTGTTCACCCCGGGTGAGCCCCTCGTTACCCCCCGGGACCCCGCGTAGCAGCCCCGATACGGCTCCCCGCATCTTCTCCGTCCACAATGTCCGCTCAGCGGGATCGCAGGACGCGTTGCGACAGCTCACTTGAGGCATGAAATCCGCTCAGTCGCAACCCCTCCGGAAATCATGAAATCCTTCACCTCGCAAATCAGCCAGAGGACACAAAATTGTTCAGTCCGCAAATCCGGCAGAGGCATATGGTCCGTTCGACCGCAACAGTTTTGACAAGAAACTTTAGGATTGACAGCGCCGCGGAGTTTGCCTACGGTCTAGTCGTCCAGGTTCTCGCCGATCGATATCCGAAGGTGTTCATGACCATTCCTCCGACATTGCCGAAATTCAGGCAGCAGTCGATTCTTGCCGTTCTTATGTTGTGTTCGCTGCTGATTTGGCTGGACAATACCGTCCTGAGTACTACGCTGGAGACCCTTGCAGACCCGGTCCGTGGACTGGGGGCCAATCCCGGTCAGCTGCAATGGGCGACCGGTTCGTACACTCTGACCTTCGCCACATTGATGTTCACTGCAGGCGCATTGGGCGATCGCTTCGGTCATCGGACTGTGTTTTCCATTGGGTTGGTGATCTTCGCCGGATCCTCGCTGTGGGCGGCGTACGCGAGCGATGCGGGTCAGCTGATTGCAACTCGAGCTGCGATGGGGGTGGGCAGCGCGCTGATCACGCCCGCCATGTTGGCTATCCTAATGTGGACCCTTACTGGCCCCGCGCGGGCTGCCGCGATCGGCATCTTCTCGACGTCGGCCGGTGTCGGAATGGCTGCCGGCCCAGTGCTGGCGGGGTTCCTGCTCGATCATTTCTGGTGGGGCTCGGTCTTTCTGATCAATGTCCCGGTCGCGGCCTTGGCGCTGGTCGGGCTCGCCGTGCTGGTTCCGAATTTCCGCAGCCCCACTCTGCGGCCACTGGACCCCGCTGGAATGTTGCTGTCGATCGGCGGGCTCGTGGCGTTGGCCTACGGGCTGATCCGGGCGGGGCAGGTGGCTGTGTGGAGTCGAACCGATGTCTGGGCGCCGATCGTTGTCGGTCTGGTTCTGCTGGCCGTCTTCGTACTCGTAGAACTGCGCGTCAAGGTGCCCAGCTTTGATCCGAGACTGCTCGCGCAACGCACATTCGGTGGCGGCAATGTGGCGCTCGGACTGCTGCTCTTTGCTGTGGCCGCCATCACCTTCTATAACGCGTTCTACCTGCAAGGCGCGCTCGGATTCTCGCCGATGAAGGCGGGCTTGGCCAATATCCCGACCGCATTCGGCGCGCTCGCGGGGGCACCCCTCGGCTCGCGTCTGGTTCGCCGCGTGTCGCTACGCTCTGTCGCCGTGCCGGCGCTAACCGTGGCTGCGCTGACCATGGGCGGGTACGGGTTCCTCGGACTGCAAACTCCACTCGTCTGGATTGAGATCCTGTTGTTGATACAGGGTCTCTCGATCGGCATGGTGATCGGCCCCGTTACGGCCGCATTGATCAGCAACCTGCCGTTGGAACAGGCCGGTGCAGGATCGGCCGTCACCAACACCGTGCGACAAACCGGCAGCGTGTTCGGAATCGCAGTAGGCGGCACGATCATGTCGATCGCGTACCGACGCGCGATCGAACCTTCGCTGGAGGGTGCACCCGGTTCGATGCAGGATCAGGCACGAGTTTCCGCCGAACTGGCCCGCCACGTCGCCATCGCTATCCACCGGCCCACTCTTGCTCAGGCTGCTGATAATGCATTTATCCATGCTATGCACGTCGGCGCGGGCTGGATCGCGGTCATCACACTCCTCGGAGCAGCTGTGCTGCTGATTACCTTGCCTGCTGTCGGAGAGAAGAAGGGGCCGATACCGGAGCCGGACCACGAAGAGGCCCGCAGTTCCGAGGCCACGGCCGCCCAGGCCGATGTGGGCAGCCACTGATAGTCAAGCCACGTACCTCCTCGACCGGGGCCAGTTTTGGGAAGGATGTGTGCGCTCGGCGAGCCAAATCTTCCCAAAACCGGACTGCCCAGGCCTGCGCGCGGGCTCGGCGGACTTCGGTGCCGGGCTTTTGAGAAGAATGTGTGCGTCTGGCGCACCAAACCTTCCCAAAACTGGGTCGCTCCGGTCGCAACTTGAACCCGCGGACGGTCGAAGTTCCACTACTGCCGCGGTGTGGGATTTCGCTGACCAGCGCGGTAATTGAGGCGAATCCGGCGGGGTCCAAGCCTGGCCAGATGGGCGCCTGGGTGAACAGGCGACCTCCGACAACCACGCCAAGGTACGAATGGGTCTGGCTGCGTTGGACGCACTCAGCTCATCCGAGGAGAGTGACGACTGATGACCAAAATCGTCGAGGTAACTTCGAACCAGGTGTACGCCGCCAAGCTCATCATCAAGCGTTCGGCCATCTCGGGGAAGCCTGTGTCCCCGGCCGTGATCGCCATCGCGAACGCAAGACGAGCCCCGCGACGAAGCAAGGCGACGGAACCAACTGCGACCGAACCAACCACGCCGAGCTAACTCGAGCGCGCTGGCCATGTGGCGAGCGGACACCGCACCCGCCCGAACTGCATGGTCGCTGCACACGGATCGCCGCCCGCCCCGGCAATAGCGTGGCGCGCCATGAGCACCATGGACGCCGTCGTCCCCGCCCCGCGCACCGGCCTGTTCGACCTGACCGGACGCCGGGCCCTGGTGACCGGGGCCGGCAGCGGCATCGGCGCCGCGTGCGCGCGTCGCCTCGTCGCCGCAGGTGCGCAGGTGATCGCGGTCGACGTCGCCGAGACCGCCCTGAAGCAGCTCGCCGCGGAGGTCGACCACGTCACCGCGCACGTCTGCGACCTGGCCGACCTGTCCAGCGTCGACGACCTGCCCGCCGACATCGACATCCTGGTCAACAACGCCGGCGTGCAGCACGTCGCCCCCGTGCACGAGTTCCCGCCGGAACGGTTCTCGTTCATCCTGCGTCTGATGCTCGAGTCCCCGTTCCTGCTCGCGCGACGCGTCCTGCCGCACATGTACTCGGGCGGCTGGGGCCGGATCGTGAACATCTCCAGCGCGCACGGACTGCGCGCTAGCCCCTACAAGTCCGCGTACGTGTCCGCGAAGCACGGGCTGGAGGGTCTCAGCAAGGTGCTCGCGCTGGAGGGCGCGGCCCACGGCGTGACCAGCAACTGCGTGAACCCGGCCTACGTCCGCACCGCGCTGGTCGAGCGTCAGCTCGAGGCGCAGGCCGCGGCGCACGGGGTCGACGTCGCGACCGTGCTGACCTCGGTCCTGCTCAAGCCGGTCGCCGTCAAGCGCCTGATCGAGCCCTGGGAGGTCGCCGAGCTGGTCGCGTACCTCTGCGGCCCCGGGTCCGCGTCCATCACCGGCGCGGCGTTCCCGGTGGACGGCGGATGGACGGCGCACTGAGCGGCGATGGCAGGATCAGAGCCGTGCCCCAGACCGCCCTGGAACTGCTGCGACTGCTCGCTGAAGATGCACCCGCCGAGGTCCTCGAGCGCCAGGCGGCCGAGATCGAGGCCGCCTCCCCCGGAGCAGGGGCGGCCGCGAGGCCCCTCGCGCTGCGGGTGCGCGCCGTGCTCGACGCACGACGGCGGCGCGAGGCCGAGCTCAGCGCGCTCGTCGACACGGCCCGCGAGCTTGCCTCGATGCGCGACACCGGGGGCGTGCTGGACGCGATCGTGCGACGGGCCCGCGCGCTGCTTGGCACCGATGTCTCCTACCTGACGCTGCACGACCCACAGGTCGGCGACACCTACATGCGGGCCACCGACGGCTCGGTCTCGCCCACCTTCCAGACCCTGCGCCTGCCGCTGGGCGCCGGCCTCGGGGGCCTGGTGGCCCAGACCCGGCGACCGTACTGGACGGCGGACTACTTCGCCGACGACCGGTTCGAGCACACCCGCGGCATCGACCACGGGGTCGCCGACGAGGGCGTCGTGGCGATCTGTGGCGTGCCGCTGCTCGTGGACGACGCGTTCGTGGGGGTGCTGTTCGCCTCGAACCGCACCCCGCGGCCGTTCGCGCACGAGGACGTCTCGCTGCTGGTGTCCCTCGCCGCCCTCGCCGCCGTATCGATCGTGCAGGCCAGGGCCGCGGCCGAGACGCACGACGCCCTGAACGCGCTGTCCGCGGCGTACGAGACGGTGCGCCGGCAGGCCGCCGCCGCCGAGCGAGCGGCGACGGCGCACGACCGGTTCGCGCAGATCGTGCTCGCCGGTGGCGGCGTCGACGACATCGCCTCGGCCCTCGCCGAGCTGCTCGGCGGCTGGGTGGTGGTGCTGGACGCGGCCGGGCACCGGACGGCGGCCCACGGCGCGCAGCCGCCGGCCCTGTCCGGGCCGATCGACCCGCTCGCCACGAGCATGGCGGTGCGCGCGTCCGACGGCTCGGGGCGCCTGGCCGAGTCCGGCAAGATCTGGGCGGCCGCCGTGGCCGCCGCGGGCGACCGGATGGGCACCCTCGTGCTGGGCGGCCGCGAGGCGCTCGACGCCGGCGACCAGCGGATGGTCGAGCGGGCGGCGGTCGTCACGGCGCTGCTGCTGCTCTTTCGCCAGCAGGCGTCCGACGCCGAGCAGCGGGTCCGGACTGACCTGCTGGCCGACCTGCTCGCCCCCGGCGACGGCTCCGGCGACGGCTCCGGGAACCAGACCGAGGCCCTGCTCGCGCGGGCCCGGCTGCTCGGGCTCGACCTCACCGAACCGCACGTCCTGGCGGTCTGCCAGCCCGGACCGGGTCAGTCCCGCCGCAGCCTGGTGCTCGCGGCCGCCTCGGCGCTGTCGTCCGGGGTGCACAGCGGGAGCGGCCCGGCGGGCCTGGTCGGCGCGCACGCCGGGGACGTCGTCGCGCTGGTCCCGGGCGACGACGCGTCCGCCGTCGCGACCCGCCTGGCGGCGCGCCTGGGCCGCTCCGGGACGCCGGTCACGGTCGGGGCGGCCGGGCCGATCACCCCGGCGCGCGGGCTTCGCTCGGCGTACCAGGAGGCCGTGCGCACCTCGCAGGCCCTGATCTCGCTCGGCACGCCGGGGCGCGGGGCGTCCGCGGCCGACCTCGGGTTCGCCGGCCTTGTCGTGGGCGGCTCCCCCGACGTGAGCAGCTACGTGACCGCGGTCCTTGGCCCGCTGCTGGACTACGACGCCCGGCGTCGCAGCGACCTGATCGGCACGATCGCGGCGTACTTCGACTCCGGCACCAGCCCGAGCCGGGCGGCGAGCACGCTGCACGTCCACGTGAACACCGTCGCCCAGCGCCTCGAACGGGTCGCGGCACTGCTCGGCGCCGACTGGACCAGCCCCGCGCGAGCCCTCGAGGTGCAGCTCGCGCTGCGGCTGCACCGGCTGAGCGGACCGCGCTAGGCGCCGTCGTCCCTTGTGTGCAACGCATCACATCCCGGGCCCGAAGCCGACAGATGAGGTTAGCCTTTCATAAGACACCTCGGGCTGCGGGCCCGAACCCGGGTCGCCCACAGCCATGAAGGAGCCTCGAGTCATGATCGTCTGCCACTGCGCCGTCGTGACCGATCGCGACGTCACCGAGGCGATCGACGCGGGCGCCGACACGCTCGCCAAGGTATGTATGGCCACGTCAGCGGGCCGGCAGTGCGGGGGGTGCATCTTCACGCTCAAGGCGCTGCTGTGCCAACATGGAACGACGACGCCGAGTCCGGCAACGACGCCCTCGGCCCCAGCCTGGGAGGCCGTCCATGCAGCCCGTCAGTCCCCGCGTAGTGGAATTGCTCAATGACGCTCTGACCTTCGAACTGACCGTCACCAACACCTATTTCCTGCACGCGCGAATGCTCGACAACTGGGGGCTGAGCCGCCTGGGCAAGGTGTTCTTCGATCTGTCCATCGAGGAGATGCGCGACGCCGACGAGCTCATCAACCGCATCCTGCTGTTCGACGGGCACCCCAACGTGCAGCGCCTGCATCCGATCGTCGTCGGCGAGGACGCGCTCGAGATGCTGAACCTGGCCGCGGCCAGCGAGCGGGCCGCCGTCGCCCAGTTCAACGCCTCCGCCGAGGAGTGCCACACGTTCGGCGACCACGGCACCGCCGCGGTGTTCGAGACCATGGTGCTCGACGAGGAGAAGCACGCCGACTACTTCGAGAGCCAGCTCGCGGCCGTCGAGCTCATCGGGGTGCCGCAGTACCTCGCCCAGCAGCTCGACGCCGGCCAGGGCCCCGCCAACTAGCCCCGCCGTCGCCTAGGCCCACCCCAACCCGTCCGGGTGCGTCGAACGATCGCCGCGAGATAGGAGTTGTTGTCCTATTTCCGGCGAAAATGCGACAACGTCTCCCAGTTCGCGGCGCGAGCGAGCCCGAGGGCGGCGGCGGGCCGAGGCCGGCGATGTCGATGTCGATGCCGCCGAGGCCGTCAGCGTCGACGCCGGGCTCGACCCTTAGCACCGAGGGTGGGCCGGCTCAGTGCATCGCTCTGTGCATCCAAAGTGCAGTGAATGAGGCGTTTTGCTGCACTTTCGCTGCACTGAGGGCTGCACTGAGGGCGAGCCGGCCGGCTGCCCCGGACAGCGGGCCTTCGGGGCAGGTCGCCGGGACGGCTGGGGCAGCGAGCCCGCGAACTCGGGGGTCGAACTCGGGCACTGTTCGATCGGCGAAATCGCAGGTGCGAACCCGCGATCGCCGATTCGCGCCGAGGAGACGTTGTCGTATTTTCGCCGGCCTCTGGGCGACAACGACTCCTATCTCGCGGCGCGATCCGACCCCGTGAGGATTGTCGAAGAGGCGATCCGTCCGTCCTAGCGCCGCCGTCGGGCAACCAGGTCGCGCACGGTCCCCCAGATTCCCTTGCGGAACGCGAGCACCACGACCACGAACACCGTCCCGGTCACGAGTCCGATCCCCTCGAACCCGCTCGTCGCGAGCGTGTCCTCGAGCATCACGAGCAGCGCAGCGCCGATCGTGCCGCCCCAGAGCGTGCCCATCCCGCCGAGCACCGTGATCAGCACGACCTTGCCCGACGTCGTCCAGTTCAACTCCTGCAGCGACGCGAACCCGTGCCCGACGGCGAACAGTCCCCCAGCCACGCCGGCCAGCCCGGCCGACTGGACGAACGCGATCACGGTGTACCGCCGGACGTCGTAGCCCAGGGCCCGGGCGCGCGCCGGGTTGTCCCGGATCGCGACGAGCACCTTGCCGAACGGTGAGTGCACGATGCGCCACGCCGCCCACAGGCCGAGGATCACGATCGGCAGGGCCGCGTAGTAGAAGTAGAACGGCTCGGTCTCGATCGCCTCGATGCCGAAGAAGTGCCGCGGGATGCCCTGCAACCCGTTCTCGCCGCCGGTCACGTCGCGCCACTGGTTGGCGAGGAAGTACAGCATCTGGGCGAACGCGAGGGTGACCATCGCGAAGTAGATCCCGCTGCTGCGCACCGACAGGAACCCGATGGGCACCGCCAGCAGCATCGCGAACAGCGCCCCGGCGAGCACCGCGAGCGGGAACGGCAGCCCGGTGTGCAGCGCGACGAGCCCGGTCACGTACGCCGACCCGCCCCAGAACGCGGCATGCCCGAAGGACAGCAGCCCGGTGTACCCGAGCAGGATGTCCAGGGCCACCGCGAACAGGCCCCACGCGAGGATGTCCAGGGCGAGCGGCGGGTAGACGAACCAGGGCAGGGACAGCGCGACCGCCAGTCCGACGGCGAGCATGGCCCACCGCAGCCGGGCCCGCCGCGGCCCCGCCGCGCGCACGGGCGTCGTGACCTCCTCGGCGGTCGGGGAGATGGTCGTCATCTCGCTACCTCTCGTCCGAGCAGACCCGATGGTTTCACCAGGATGACCAGCGCCATGAGCACGAAGATCGCGACCTGCGCGAACGACGGCGCGTACGCCTGCCCGAACGCCTCCACCAGGCCCACGAGGAACCCGGCGACCACCGCGCCGAGGATCGAGCCGAGCCCGCCGATCACCACGACCGCGAACAGGATGATCACGAAGTTGCTGCCCATGTCCGCGGTGATCGCCCGGAACGGCGCCGCGAGCACACCCGCGACCCCGGCCAGCGCGATCCCGAAACCGAACACCGGCGCGACCCACCGGCCGACGTCGACCCCCAGCGCCCGCGTGAGCTCGGGTCGCTCGGTGGACGCCCGGACGATCATGCCGATCCGGGTCCTGGTCAGCAGCAGCCAGACGCTCCCGCAGACCCCGACCGAGAACACGAACACGAACAGCTGGTAGGTCGGCAGGTGGACCGGGCCGAGCGCGACCTGGCCGGTCAGGATCTCCGGCCGCCGGTACGGCAGCCCCGAGACGCCGTACCGCAGCTTGACCAGGTCCACCAGCACGAGGCTGAGCCCGTAGGTGAGCAGGAAGTTGTACAGCGGGTCCAGCGCGACCAGCCAGCGCACCAGGAACCGCTCGAGCAGGACGCCGACGACGAACATGATCAGCGGCACCACGACCAGCGCGGGAAAGAACCCGAGCCCCATCTCCCCCTGGAGCAGCGCCGCGACGACCGCCCCGAGCATGTAGCAGGCCCCGTGCGCGAAGTTCACGACGCCGAGCACGCCGAAGATGATGCCGAGCCCGAGCGCCGCGAGCGCGTAGAAGCTCCCGGCGGCCAGCCCCTGGACGGTGTACTGGATAATCTCGTTCATGTCGGCGACTCGTTCACGTCGGCCGGCCTCAGCCGAGGTCGCAGCCGGCTGCGGCGGCGGCCTTCGCGGGGCGGAAGGCCTCGGCCGCGGGGATCGTGGCGGTGATCTTCTCGTAGTCCCAGTCCCGCTTGACGTCGGCCTTGTCCTTGACCTTGGCCAGGTACGCGTCGTGCACGACCTGGTGGTCCGAGGCGCGGAACTCGCCGTTTCGCAGGAACACGTCGTTGACCTTGTGGCCCTCGAGCGCACCGACGACCTTGTCGGAGTCGTCCGTGCCGGCTCGCTGGACGGCCTCGAGGTACTGCATCGCCGCGGAGTAGTTCGCCGCGTGCGCAAACGACGGTTCGGTGTGGGTCTTCTTCTCGAACCTCGCGGCGAACGCGCGGTTGGTGTCGTCGAAGTTCCAGTACCAGGGCTCGGTGAAGGTGGTGCCCGCGAACTGCTCGACGCCCAGGGAGTGGATGTCCGTGATGAACATCAGCCCGACGGCGAGGTCGATGCCGCGCGCCCGCAGGCCCGCCTCGTTGTACTGCTTGACGAAGTTGATCAGGTCCCCGCCCGCGGCCATCGTGCCGATCACGTCCGGCTTGGAGCCGGCCGCCTTGGTCAGGAAGGTCGCGAAGTTGTCGTTCGGGAACGGGGTCGGGATCGCCTGCCCGACGGTGCCACCGGCCGCCTCGATCGCGGTGGTGAACGACTTCTTCATGTCCTGCCCGAACGCGTAGTCCGGGTAGATGATCGACCAGTTCTTGGCGCCCTGCTCGGTCACGGTCTTCGCGGTGCCGTTCGCGAGCATGTACGTGTCGTAGGCGTAGTGGAACGTGTACTTGTTGCACTGCGCGCCGGTCAGCTCGGTCGTGGCCGCGCCGATGTTGAAGTACAGCTTCTTCTTCGCCTTGGCCTGGGTCGCGACCGCGAGCGCCGCGGACGACGTCGGGACGTCCAGGATGATGTCGGCGCCGTCGCGGTCGTACATCTCCTGCGCCTTGGTGTTCGCGACCTCGGGCTTGTTCTGGTGGTCGGCGGTGATGACGCTGACGTCGGTGGCGACGGCCTTGTCGCCGTACTTCTTCTTGTAGTCCGCGACGGCCATCTTCACCGCCGTGACGCTGTTCGGTCCCGAGAGGTCCTTGTAGATCCCGGACTGGTCGTTGAGCACGCCGAGCACGACCTTGCCGTCCGTGAGCTTGCCGTCGGACGCGCTGGGTGGACCCGCCTGGCCGCACCCGGCCAGCAGCAGGGCGCCGGACAGCACAGCTGCGGCCGCCGTCTTCTTGGTGTGTCGCATGGTTCGGGTCTCCCTGTGGTGGGTCACGCGGTGGTGGTTGCGCGGTGGTGGGTGTTGCTGTGGTGGGTGCCGCGCTGTGCTGGGTTCACATGCCGAGATACGCGAAGAGCTCCTCGCGTCGCTCCTTGAACTCGGTGTTGGCCAGGTGCTCGACGACGCGGCCCTGCGCGAGCAGGTAGTGCCGGTGCGCGACGGTCGAGGCGAACCTGACGTTCTGCTCGACCAGGAGCACCGCGACGCCGTCGTCGGCGACGAGGCGGATGATCTCCCCGATGCGCTGCACGATCACCGGGGCGAGGCCCTCGGTCGGCTCGTCGAGCAGCAGCACGCGGGCTCCGGTGCGCAGCACGCGCGCGATCGCGAGCATCTGCTGCTCGCCGCCCGACAGCGTGGTGCCGAGCGCGGCACGCCGTTGCGCAAGCACCCCGAAGGTGTCGTAGATCCGCTCCATCGACCAGCCGCGCGCCCCGGTGATCGGCGCCAGCAGAAGGTTCTCCTCGACCGTGAGGGTCGCGTAGATGCCGCGGTCGTCCGGCACCCAGCCGAGGCCGGCGCGGGCCCGGCGGTGCACCGGCAGCCGGGTGAGGTCCACGCCGTCGAACCGCACGACACCCTGCTGCTGGCGGTGCAGGCCCATCAGGGCGCGCAGCAGGGTCGTCTTGCCGGCACCGTTGCGTCCCACGAGCGTGACGACCTCGCCCGCGCCGACCCGCAGGCAGACGCCGTCGAGCGCCTTGGCCTCGCCGTACCAGGCGGACAGGCCCTCGACGACGAGCCCGAGGTCGAGGTTGTGCTCGGCCATCAGTCCTCCCCGAGGTAGGCGGTGATCACGCGCGGGTCCTGTCGGACCTGCTCGTAGGGCCCCTCGGCGAGGATCTGTCCCTGCTGCAGGACCGTCACGCGGTCCGCGAGTGCGCCGACGACGTCCATGTTGTGGTCCACGAGCACGACGGTGCGCCCGGCCGCGACGCGCCGGACCAGGTCGATGGTGCGGGAGATGTCCTCGATGCCCATCCCGGCGGTGGGCTCGTCGAGCAGCAGCAGGCGCGGATCGAGGGCCAGCGCGAGCGCCAGCTCGAGGGCGCGCTTGCGGCCGTAGGCGAGCGTGCCGGCCGGCTGGTCCGCCTGGTCGGCGAGGCCGACCTCGTCGAGCAACTCCAGGGCGCGGCCGGAGAACCGGTGCATCTGCACCTCCGAGCGCCAGAACACGCGGCCCCGACCGGTCAGGCTCTGCAGGGCGAGCTCGAGGTGCTCGCGGGACGTGAGCTGGTCGAACAGGCTCGCGATCTGGAACGAGCGGGCCACCCCCAGGTGCGCCATCCGCTCGGGCGGCAGCCCCGTGACCTCCCGGTCGCCGAGCCGCACGGTGCCCGACGTCGGCGAGAGGAAGCCCGTCAGCAGGTTGAACAGGGTCGTCTTGCCGGCCCCGTTCGGCCCGACGAGCGCGTGGATCGCGCCCTCGGCCACGACCAGGTCGACGTCGTTCACGGCGGTGAAGCCGCCGAAGACCTTGGTCAGGCCCGACGTCGAGAGCAGCGGGGTAACCGCCGTCGGCCGGTCGGGCGGGTGGCCGGGCAGGTCGTCGGGCACCGGGTCGGGCACGGTGCGGGTGCCGGCAAGATCCGCGCTTCGGGGCTCCACGCACTCCACCTCCAGGTGGCGGGCGCACCGTTGCGCCATCGCCGTAGGGCGTAACAGTAAGGAGGTTCGGGCGTAGCCAGACATGGGCCGGAACGACACAGTCAGGGGTCCGCGCATGGGCGAAATCACCAT
>NZ_DATCNW010000401.1:0-28415 GCF_036565025.1 Pengzhenrongella sp. | reverse complement strand
CGGCAGGTTGGTCAGGTCGTCGGTGCGGGCCTGGCGGCGTGCCTCGCCGAGGCTGCGGACCTCCCGCAGGGTGAGCGTGGTGCGCGCGAGCGCGAGGCAGATGGTGGCCCCGGCCAGCCACACGACGAGGCGGTCGCCAGGTCCATCGTCCACACCGGCGGCCACCAGCAGCACCAAGGACGTGGTGGCGAACAGCAGCGGCACCGCCAACAGCGCCCAGTCGCCCATCTTCCGCGGCGCGCGTTCGGCGCTGCGGGCCCAGGCCGCGGGTGCGAGCAGGGCGATCCCGAAGACCCAGGTGACGTCCAGCCAGCTCCCGATCCGGTACGTCCCGGTCGCGGCCTGGAAGAGGTACACCACGTTGCCGAGCACGGTCCAGGCCACGGAACCCGTCACCAGCCACCACACCGCGCCGACCCGCCAGCCCAGCACGCCGAAGGCTCCGACCAGCAGGACGAGGATCAGGAGCGCCGCTGACGGGTAGGCAATTGCGGTGGCGACGTGGGCGATGCTGCCCTTCTTGGGCACCAGCACCTTGTCGAACACCCAGGCGATCGCAACTGCGCCCAGCCCGCAGGACGCGACGAGCCCGTCGAGCCAGGTCGAGGCGTGCCAGTGCGCGACCCGAGCGCGCAGCAACAGGGCGATCGCCACGTACGCGAGGGGATACGGCGCGAGCCAGCCGGCGTCCGCCCAGGACGGGAACGGCCGCGGATCCAGGAACGGCAGCACGGCCGCGGAGTAGAAATTCGCGGCGACTCCCACGACTATCCCGAACCCGAACAGGATCCAGGGCAGGCGACCGGACGGCACCAGCCGCGCTCGGGCAAACATGAGCGAGGCGCTGAGCGCCGAGACCGAGCTCATCAGCACCATGCTCAACGTCGAGCCGGTCATTCGGCTCCCGAGCAGCGGCGAGGAGACGACGACGTTCGCCGCCACGAGCGCCGCCAGCGCCCACAGACCCGCGCGAACAGCCCACCGCCGACCCGCGGGCAGCGTGGTGTGCAGGAAGGAGATCCCCATGGTGGACAGGATCGACAGCAGGGCAGCGAAGTTGAGGCCCTGCGGCCGCGGCGTCCGCCCGACTCGGCTCGAGGGTGGTGCGTGCTGCGGTCAGCCGACCCGAATGAACACGGGGTTGGACTGGTAGATCGCGTGGAAGCGGATGACGTTGCCCGGCGTCGCATCGATGAGCATGTCGCCACCGGCGTACATGGCCACGTGGCCGGGGGTCGTGATCAGGTCGCCCGGCAGGGCGTCCGCACGCGAGACGACCCGGCCCGAGTAGCGCTGCGCCGCGGAGGAGTGCGGCAGGGTGATCCCGAGCTGCGCGTACACGTAGGTGGTGAATCCCGAGCAGTCCATGCCGCTCGGCGAGGACGCGCCCCACACGTATGGCACCCCGAGGTAGCGCTTGGCGATCTCCATGATCCCGCTCCGGCCTGCGCTCGCCGGTGCGGGCGCGCGCTCGACGCTGCGCGAGGCGACCGGCGCGACGCGCGGCTTCGCCCGGGGGTCGGCGACGACCTTGAGCACCGGGACGTCGAAGGTCCACGTGGCGTCCTTCGCGACCGTGACTGCCGGTGCGGTCTCGATCGCGGCGCGCGCGGACGCCGTCAGCCCGGAGGTGTCGATGGACGGGACCCGGGCGGTGCTCTGGGTGACCGGGGCGGACACCGCCGGCGCGGCCACCGCGGGCGCGGCGAGCGCAGACATGATGAGCCCGGATCCGGCGGCGACGACAGCGGTCCGACGACCGACCTGGGCAAGGCTGCCCGACGCGGTCTCGGCGAAGTCGGTCAGGGCTGTGGTGGGACGGCCGACGGCGCGGTGGCGGCCGGTGCTCGGGCTCACGGGCATGGTGACCTCTCCGGTCGCCTGCGGGGTGAGCTGTCGGGTTCGGGCGGGAGTTACGCCCGGCCGGTCGAGGATCTCGACCGGCTTCACCCCAAGGACACCCTCTACGGTGCCCGAAAATACGTGGGTCCCCCGCTCCTACCAGCGAGAACGTCTTGTGCCTTCGGTGGCGGTAGGACTCGGCGGTCCACCTCTGGCGTACCCACGAGATATCCCGGGGACACCCGACCCTAACCCCGGCCGCGCAATGTGCGGACAAATCGTCGATATCGGAGTACATCGCCGCAGGTCACGGCCGACGGATTCGCGTCAACTCCGCGTGAGCCGGCCGAGGTCGGCTCCGTCCTGACCGAGCAGCACGAGCCGGTCGCCGTCGGAGGCCGCTCGGCGGGCGGTCGCGACCCACGAGGGGACCGGCGCACCGGCGCAGCCGATCTCCGTGGAGAAGCCCGAGGTCGTCAGCAGCCGGCCGTGGTCATCCACGGCCCAGCGGCCCTTGCTGGCCTCGTCCGTGACGACCGGCGGCTGGGTGTAGAACTCCGTGACGGAGGTGAGGAACAGGGTGTCGGTCGCGGACCACGAGCCGGAGATCATGCCGCAGTGGCGCCACAGCTGGAACTCCCCGAGGTCGATGCGCAGCCAGGTGTCAGGGGCCTCCCCTGCCGCGTCCGACACCCGCCAGAGGTTCAGGGAGAGGGTCACGACGCCGAGCGGTCGTCTTCGCATGGTTTGCCTCCTCACGTGGAAAAATGTCGCCGGATTGACGTTCCTTGCAGGCATTGCCGCGCCGTCCTGCGGCCTACTATCCGGTGGGCGATCGCCGCACGGGCGCCGCCCTTCGACCAAGGAGCTCGACGGGTCATGGACAGTGGACTGATCATCTGGGTGGGGGTCGCGGTCGTTGCCGTGATCGTCGGCATGGGAATCTTCCGCAGCATGTGGAAGGTCGCCGAGCCGAACGAGGCGCTCATCATCTCCGGGCTCAGGGCCGGCGACCCGGGCAGCGCGCTGGGCTTCAAGGTGGTGACCGGGCGGGGCACGCTCGTGTTCCCCGGCGTCCAGACCGTGCGACGGCTCTCCCTCGACATCAGCGAGGCGGCGCTCGAGGTCACCTGCGTCACCACGCAGGGCATCCAGGTCACCGTGCGCGGCGTCGTCATCTTCAAGGTCGGCGACGACGACGCGTCCATCGCCAATGCGGCACGCCGGTTCCTGGACAACCAGGCGACCATGGTGGCGAAGATCGTCAACGTCTTCGAAGGTCACCTGCGCTCGATCATCGGGTCGCTGACCATGGAGGAGCTCGTCCGCGAGCGTGAGCGGCTCACCCAGGAGACCCGCAACGCGGCCGGGGTCGAGCTGGAGAAGCTGGGGCTGGTGATCGACACCCTGCAGATCAAGGACCTCGAGGACCCGACCGGCTACATCCAGAACCTCGCGAAGCCGCACGCGGCCGCGGTCGAGAGGAACGCCCGGATCGCGCAGGCGCAGGCCAACCAGCAGGCCACCGAGGCCGAGGCGGCCGCGCAGGCGATCCAGGCGGACGCGGTGCGCAAGTCCAAGATCTCCCAGGCGCAGTACCAGGCCGAGGTCGACCAGGCGGCGTCCACGGCCGCGCAGGCCGGGCCGCTGGCCGCCGCCGCGGCGCGCCAGCTCGTCGTCGTGCAGGAGACCGAGGTCGCCAAGCTCGAGGCGGCGCGGCGCGAGCAGCAGCTCGAGGCCGAGGTGCGCCGGCCCGCGGACGCGGCCCGTTACCGCGTGGAGCAGGAGGCGCAGGCGGCCCGGAACGCCGCGATCGCCGAGGCGGAGGCGCGCCGGGCCTCGGTGATCGCTGCCGCGGAGGCGGACGCCGAGAAGGTCCGGCTGAACGGCGTGTCCGAGAAGTCGCGACGCAGCGCGCTCGCCGAGGCCGTGCGGGCCGAGGGTGAGGGGCAGGCCGCGGCGACCAAGGCGGTCGGTGACGCGGAGGCGTCCGCGATCCGGGCCAAGGGCTTCGCCGACGCGGAGGCCATCGAGCGCCGTGCCCAGGCGCTCGCGACCAACTCCGAGGCGGTCGTGATGCAGCAGCTCGCGCAGAACTACCCGGAGATCGTTGCCGCCGCCGCGCAGGCCTTCGCGAACGTCGACAACATGAACGTGCTGAACGGCGCGGAGGGCGTCAACTCGATGCTGATGTCCGTGATCGGTCAGGGAGCAGCCGGCCTGGGCACGATCAAGGAGATCCTCAAGCAGATGCCCGCAGGCGTGCCGGTGGTGCCGCCCGTTCCGGTCAGAGCGGCCAAGCCCGAGAACAACTGAGGTCGCGGCGGTTGGCTCGCGGTCGCCTGGGTGACTGCGAGCGTTCGAGAGCGAAGAACCGTCGGCGTCCGAACCCTGCGGATCGATCCGTCCGTGCGGAGCATGGTGCACAAGTGACCGAAATGACCCACTGGACAGGCAAATCGGTCAACTCCCGTCCCACCAGTCCCATGCTCCGCACCGACGGAAAGTGCGCCCACTGGGTTGGCGCGTCAATCGTGAGTGGGCGGGCTCAGTGCGGCGCTCAGTGCAGCCAGAGTGCAGTGAATAAGGCATTTTGGTGCACTTTCGCTGCACCGAGCCATGCACTGAGATCGAGCGGGCAGTTCGCAGTGCGAATCGGCGCGAGCACGGCTCCATCCAGACGCCTCAAGACGCAGCCAGCGCGGACCGATGAAGCACCATGAGTTCCTCGCAGCTGCGAGACGGGATCGACTGGGCAGCGGTCGAAGCGTTGTCGCGTGCGGGCGACTGGGACGGCCTGCGGGTCGCGATGTCGCCCGATCGGCGTGACGTCTGGCTCGGGACAGCCGGGCTGGAGGAGGAGCTCCGGGTGATGCTCCTCCAGGGCGCGCGGCTGGCCAGGGAGGGCGCCGACGTTCAGGCGCTCTTCTTCGAGCTGGACTCGGCCGGCCGGACGGGGCTGTTCCTGTGTCACGACTTCCTGCCGGCGGACGACTGGCCGGCTGACTTCACGCTGGTCGTGCATGGGCCGGTGCTCGGCGCGGGCGAGTTGCCCGCCGACGATCTGCGCGCCCTCGCGGGGGTCGCGTTCGCCGCCTTCGGACGGGCGCTGAGCACCGTGACCTCGGAGGTCCCCTGGCCGGTGGGTCTCGGCCTGCACGACGGCGACGTGCTGTACGCGCCGCTCCCACCAGGGGCGATGCGCCCCGAGGACGTCCAGCGCAGTGTCGTCTCGACCCCGACCGGCGGCTGGTACCGGCTGGAACCGGTCAGTCGGTCCCCGTTCAAGCATGCGCACGCCGACCCCGCCGACGAGGCGGGCCGAGCGTTCACGGGCTGGCTCGAGCGGGAGTGGCGCGAGCAGATCCGGTTCGGCTCCCTGACGCGGACGTTCGACGGGCCGCCCGTCACGTTGCGCCTGATGACGGGTGACTTCGAGGACATCCTGCGGGTCGGGGCGATGAGCTGGATCGTCTCCGAGCGGCTCGTGGCGGCCCTGCGCGGTGTGCTCGGGCCGGACGAGGGGCTCGTGACCGTGGAGGTCGCCGTCGCCGACCAGGACGGGACCGGCACGCGCCGCTACTTCGCCTGCCGCCCCACCAAACGGCTCGGCTCCGTGCTTCTCGCGCCCGAGCATCGGCACGCCGTCGCGCGCGGGCGCGCCATGCCGGCGTACCGCAGGACCGATGTCGCCGGATCGCACGTCTTCGACGAGGACACCCGCGACTTTCGGACCTACTCCGTCGCGACCGTCTCGAGCACTGCGTTCGCCGCGCTCAAGGCCGCGGGCTGCCTCGTCGGGTTCATGGCGGTCGAGCAGATCGTCCTCGAACCGAGGGAGATCGTCTTCGGCCTGGCGACGCCGACGGCGGCCCGGGGAGCCTGATCGTCGGACGGTCGGCCGCACCATTGATCGGAGAGCTAAGCGCATATCGGTTTCTGAGGTGGCGCTCGGTGCACCTCGGCGGACGGTGTGGGTGGTGCTCACCGAGCCGGCCGACGCATGCTCAATGCGGCGCACCCTCGACCGGCGCCGCCGCGAGGTCGGCCGCGAACCGCCGCGCCTCGATCCCGATCTCCCGCAGCATCCCCGACGGCGAGACGAACTGACCGCAGAAGTACAGCCCGGGAAGGGCGGTCCGGCGGCCGGACACCAGTGGGCGGCCGACGGCGTAGCACACCTCGCGCCAGGGGACCAGAAACTGCTCCAGGCCCGGGCGGTAGCCCGTGGCCAGCACCACGGCGTCGAACGACACGGCCTCGCCGTCGTCGAACACGACGCCGTCGGGAGTGAACCGCGCGATCCCGGGGTGCGCGCGGATCCGGCCCGTGCGCAGGTGCGCCATGGTGCCGCTGTCCAGGAGTGGGATCCGACGGTCGCGCGCGATCTGGGTGTTCGGGCCGTACGGGAGCTTGCGCAGGCCGACCTTGCGGATGTCACCGACGGACAGCCGGAGCATCGGCCACGCCAGGGCGTCCCCGACCGCCGGCGGGAGGTGCCGCATCGCGATGCCGACCTGCAGGATAGGGACGAGGCCGAACAGCTCGCGTGGGATGACGTTGACCGGCGAGCGGACGGCCAGGTGCGGCCGGGCGCCGCACTCGACGAGGTCGACCGCCTGCTCGCACGCGGAGTTGCCGAAGCCGACGACCAGGACGGGCCGGCCCTTCCACTCCTCGCGGTTGCGGTACTCGCCGGAGTGCAGCACCCGACCGGCGAACATGTCCAGGCCCGGCCAGGTCGGGCGCACCGGCCGGCGGTTGGCGCCGGTGGCGATCACCACGGCGCGCGCGGCCCACTCGCCGTCGGCCGTCGTGGCGATCCACCTGCCGTCACGACGCTCGAGCCGGGTGACCCGTTGCCCGAAGCGCGGCTCGAGGCCGAAGTGCGCGCGGTAGCGCTCGAGGTAGTCGACCACCTGATCCCGCGACGGATGGCGCGGCCAGTCCGCCGGCATCGCCAGCCCGGGCAGCGCGGATCCGGACCTCGGGGTGTGCAGGTGCAGCCGGTCGTAGTGGTGGCGCCAGGCCTGCCCGACGACGTCGGCGGCCTCCAGGATCTCGAACCGCCGCCGTGCCTGCTGCAGGCACGCCGCCGTGGCGAGACCGGCGGCGGAGGCTCCGATGATCAGCGTGTCGAGGTCGTTCGGCATCTCGTCACGCTAGCGGTTTCGTCCTACGCGCGGCCGCCGACGTAGATGTTGTGCGCCTCGAGCACGTCGGCCCCCTTCATCGTCGTGGGGTCGATGCCCTCGGTGTCGACGCCGAGGAGCTCGGGAAGGGCTGCCAGCGGGCTCAGGTCGGAGAGCGGGTTGCCGCCCACCCACAGCTCGGTCAGTGCGCCGAAGCCGACGAAGGTGCGCGCATCGGTGATCCGGTTCCCGGCGATGTTGAGCATCGTGAGAGCGGGCAGCGCGCCGAGCGGCGTCGGGCTCGTGATGGCGTTCCTGGTGATCGTGAGGCGGCCGAGCCCCGTGAGGCCCCCCAAGGGGTCGATCCCTGCGATCTGGTTGTCGCTGACGTCGTTGTTCGGCAGATCGAGACTCGTGAGATTGGGCAGCTCGGCGAGCCCGTCGAGGCTCCGGATGCGCATGCCGGTCAGGTCGCCGTGGCACGACAGGCTCTGCACCTGCGCCAGGTCGGGGCCCGACGCCTTGGCCGGCAGGCCCTGCTGATCGATCTCGTTGGCGACGCACGTCGCGAGGCCGACGTCGGCGAACACGTCGGGCAGGGCGAACTTCGAGGCTTGCGAGGTCGGCGGGACGTGCGCGGACCGCCCCGCACTCACCACCGCGACGGCGATCAGAAAGATCGCGGCCGCCACGGCGCCCGAGCACGCGCAGGTACGCCACGAGCAGGATCGTCAGGAGCACCAGGAGGAGCGCGCTCGCGAGCTCGCGCTGGCCGAACCAGGACGCCATCGCGAAGCGCAACGCGTTGGACCGGGCAAGCTGAACGCTGGCGAAGAACCCGGAGGTGAGCATCGCGAGCAGCACGGACGCGACCACGACCCCCTTGCGGCGGACCAGCATGCCGACGCCCGCGAGCGCGGCCGCAACGCCGGCCGTTGCCCACCCCGTCGAGGCGAGGTAGTAGCCCGAGACGATCAGGTCCGGCCAGTCGGCCAGGCCCGGTGCGAGGTCGAAGAGGCCCGACCGTGCGGCGACGGTGAGGCCGACGACGGCGAGCGCCGAGCCGGCGGCGACGAGGGCGACGCCGACCGGCTGGCGGCGCCGGGGTGCGCTGGCGAGGACGAGCGCCGCGGGCAGCACGCCGAGGGCGAGCAGCAGGGCGCCCAGGGGAGCCCGCCGGCGAGCATGATCGGTCCGCCGACCGCGACCGCGGCCAGCGCCGCGAGGCCCGACCCGAGCACGACGGCACGGCTCAGATATCGCACAGGCCCGGTTCCCCCTCGATCACGCACGGTCCGGCCGCGCGCCGTCAAACTACCCGGGCCCGCGCAGCGCGGCGATGATGGCGTCGGGCAGCGCGCCCCGCCCCGCCGCCTCGCTCAGCTGAGGTTCGCGCTCCGGTCGACGAGCCAGTCCATCGCGACCGGGCACGCGGCGAGGACCGAGATGTGGCCGTCGGCGGGACGCAGCCAGAGCTCGGAGTGCGGAACGTTCCGCAGCAACCAGTCGGCGTGCGCAGGCGGGACGACGCGATCCTGACCGCCCTGCACGAGCAGCACCGGCGCGACGATCTGCGTCACGTCGCAGCCCCACGGGCGGACGAACGCGACGTCGTCGTCGACCAAGCCGTCGGGGCTGGCCGCTCCCGCCTTCTCGGAGTCGGCGCCCAGCGATGACCAGGTACCGGCCAGCGTCGCCCAGTCCGCGGGCGTGAAGATGCTCGGGTCGAACTCGGCGGACTCCTCGTAGTGCGCCCGCGCGTCACGTCCGGCGAGGGCCGCGCGCAGCCCGCCGTCGTCGGCCATGCCCGCCAACCAGTCGAAGGTGTCGGTGAGCGGGGCGATGCCGGCGAGCGTGACGACGCCCGTCACGCGATCGGGGAGCAGCGCCGCGCACGCGAGGGCGTGCGGGCCGCCGCCGGACGCGCCCATCACGGCGAACCGGCCGATGCCCAGCGCGTCGGCGACCTGCCCGACGTCGGCGGCCGCGGACGCCACGTCCCGGCCGGGGTCCGGGGTCGACCCGCCGTAGCTGGGCCGGGCATACGTCACGAGCCGGATGCCCCGGGCCGCGGCGGCCGACACGAGCGGGTCGAGGGGAGCGCCTGTCTGCGGGGAGCCGTGGTGCCAGAGCAGCGTGAGTCCGTCCGCGCCGCCGGTGTCGTACACCCGCACGATGCGGCCATCCCGCAGAGCGACATCCCGCCCAGATTCCATGCTCCCAACCTAAACGAGCACCCCCCGTGCCGGGCGAGTCCGCCGCCCCGGCCGATCACGCGAGTGCGGGGGATCGGCTGTCCGAAACGCGATTTGGACAGCCAATTGCCCGCACTCGCGGGCTTCGGGGCCGGTGACCGGTGGCAGGTTCAGGGGGCGGGACTACTCGGCATCGTCGTCGGGGGTTGTGTCGGCCGCCCAGGCAGCCGACTCGGCGAGGCGGGCGTGTAGGCGATCGCGCACCTCGTCCGAGGTGTAGGCGGCACGACGGCGCTCGTCCTTCGCGATGAGCACGCCGCCGGCGGCGACTCCCGCGAAGGCGGCGAGGCCCACGACCTTCCACCATTTCATCGCCCTAGGCTACAGACGTGCTCGCGGACCGGATCGACCTTGACCAGGCCCTCGCCGCTACGCGGACCGGTGATCTGTGGCTGTTCCGCGGCCACTCGATCGCCGACCGGGCGATCCAGGTGTCGACGAACAGCCCCGTCAACCACGTCGGCATGTCGGTCGTCCTCGACGACCTCCCGCCGCTGATGTGGCACGCCGAGCTCGGCCGATCGCTCCGCGACCAGTGGTCGGGCAGCCACCAGCGAGGCGCCCAGCTGCACGACCTGCGCGAGGCGGTTACCGTCTGGGGCAACCGGTACGGCCAGCAGGCGTGGCTGCGCCAGCTCGACAGCCCGGTCAGCCGCGAGATGGAGGACGCGGCGCTGCGCACGATCGCCCGGCTCGACGGAACGCCCTTCCCCTCCACCGTGCAGCTCGCGCGGCGCTGGCTGCGCGGCCGGGCGCCGAGCTTCGGCCGGCGGGAGCAGGTCGAGGCGCAGCTGGAGACGGTCTTCTGCGCCGAGATCGTCGCGATCACCTACGAGGCCATGGGACTGCTGACCGGTGGGCGACGCACCAGCGGGTTCGACCCCGGCCGGTTCTGGAGCGGCGACGAGCTCGGGCTGGTCGGCGGGGCGGCCCTCGGCAAGGAGATCCCCGTGCAGATCCCCGTCTTCCCGCCTCAGCTGACGGGTGTGCCGGACAGTGCGGAGAACGGACACTGACGTCGTCGCTTATGCCGCTGCCTCCTGTTCGACCATGCTCGCTGCGTTGATCGTGGGTCGGGTCGTGAAACGCAGGTAGCAGACGAGCATCAGTGTCATCGTGACCAGGTAGCAGCAGCCAGATCGGCCCGAACGGCAGTCGCGTCCACCCCCCGATGGGGGACGGATTCGCGCCGAACCTCCTCAGTGCAGCGCTCGGTGCAGCGAACGCGCGCCAGGGGTGCACGTTCGATGCACCCAGCGCTGCACCGAGAAAGTCGGACCTCCAGTCCGCGGTCAAACGGTCTCACGGCTCCCGGGTCAGCGGCGGGACAAGCACGGCGGTGGGCCCGCTGCGGTACAGGGCCGCCGGGCGGCCCGGCCCGTCGGTGACGCTGCGGCCGGTCTCGATCAGGAAACCCGCGGTGCTGGTGACCTTGCGATGGAAGTTGCGGGGGTCGATCCGCGCGCCCCATACGACCTCGTAGACATGGCGCAGCTCGGAGATGGTGAACTCCGGCGGGCAGAACGCCGCCGCGAGAGAGGTGTATTCGAGCTTGGCGCGAGCGCGCGCGACCCCGTCGGTCAGCAGCGTGCGGTGGTCGAAGGCGAGCTCGGACTCGAGCGCCTTCGCGACCGGAACCCATGCCGCGGACGACGCGTCGCCGCCCGGCTCGGGATCGGGCAGGGCCGGGGCCATCGCGAGGTAGGCCACCGACACCACTCGCATCCGGGGGTCCCGGTCCGGCGCTCCGTAGGTGCCGAGCTGCTCGAGGTGGCCGGGGACTTGGTGCAACCCGGTCTCCTCCGCGAGCTCGCGGGCCGCGGCGGCGTTCAGGTCCTCGTCGGGCCGGACGAATCCGCCGGGCAGGGCGAGCTCGCCGGCGAACGGCTCCTCGGCCCGGGTGACGAGGAGCGCCTGCAGGGCGTCGTCGCGGACGGTGAGCGCGATCAGGTCGACGGTGACCGCGAACGGCGGGAACGCGGCGGCGTCGTAGTCCGGGGGAGAGGGAGGCACCGCCCCACGCTATATCGTCATATTGACGAGAACAAGCATCGGTGGTTAATGTCTAGTTGACGAGAATCCAACTCTACCGAGGACACCCCATGGCCACCATCAAGCGGTTCCCCTTCGTGCGGCACCTGCGGACCGCGACGACCTCCCACGTGCTGCACCTGGACGGTGGCAGGGTGCGCCACGCGGGCGCGGGCCTCGCGTTCTGGTTCCGCCCGCTCTCGGCCGTGATCAGCGAGATCCCCGTCGACGATCGCGAGCTGCCCCTGGTGGCGCGCGCCCGGACGGCCGACTTCCAGGACGTGACCGTCCAGGTGACCGTCAGCTTCCGGTTCGCGGACCCCGCACTGGTGGCCGGCCGGCTGGACTTCGCGATCGACCCCGGCACCGGGGCGTGGACGGGCATCCCGCTCGAGCAGGTCGCCCAGCTCCTGGGCGAGCTCGCGACCGGGCAGGTGATGGAGGCGATGGCGACGATGACCCTGCGCGAGGCGGTCGTCTCCGGCGGCGGCGGGCTGCGTCAGGTCATCACCTCGGGGCTGCAGGCCGACGAGCGCCTCGCGTCGACCGGCATCGCGGTCCTCGGGGCGCGCGTCCGGTCGGTCCGCGGGGAGGCGGACATGGAGCGTTTCCTGCAGACGCCGGCCCGCGAGCAGGCCCAGACGGAGGCCGACAAGTCCACGTTCGAGCGCCGCGCGCTGGCCGTGGAGCGCGAGCGCGCGATCGCCGAGAACGAGCTCGCCAACCGGATCGAGCTCGCGGTGCGCGAGCAGGAGCTGGTCACCCAGGAGGGCGCGAACTCCCGTACCCGCGCGCAGGAGGCGGCGGCCGCGGCGCTGATCGAGGCGAACGGTGCCTCCGAGCGGCAGGGGTTGGCGGCGCAGGCCGACGCGCACAGCGCCCGCGTCGTCGGCGAGGCGGAGGCCGCCGCGGAGGCTGCCCGCGTCGCCGCGTACGCCGGGGTCGACAGCCACGTGCTGGCGACCGTGGCGGTCCGTGACCTGGCCGGGCACCTGCCGAACATCGCGAACCTCACGGTGACCCCCGATCTGGTGACCGGCGTGCTGGCCGGCCTGGTCGGCTCGAAGCAGGCCTGAGATGACCCTGGTCCCGCGCGTCGTGGTCGTGCACCGGCGCACCGAGCTCACCGAGCTGCTCGACCGGCACGGCACGCGCGGGCAGGCGGAGTTCTTCCTGCGCAGCCGCGGCCGGTCCCTCGCTGACGTGCAGGACCGCCACGACGCGCAGGACGTCGCGCTGCACCAGGTGCGGGCGGGCATCCCGGGGGACTGGCGTCGCGGGGACGCGGAACGCGCGGACCTGCACCGCTTCGGCTTCGAGCCCGACGACGTGTGCGTCGTCGTCGGGCAGGACGGGCTGGTGGCCAACACCGCCAAGTACCTCGACGGCCAGCCGCTGATCGGGATCGATCCCGAACCCGGCCGCAACGCCGGCGTCCTGGTCACGCACCGGCCGACGGCGGCGGCGGGCCTGCTCCGCGCGGTCGCCCTGGGCACCGCGCCGGTCCAACCGCGGGCCATGGTCGCCGCGACGCTCGACGACGGTCAGCGGCTGGACGCCCTCAACGAGGTCTTTGTCGGGCACCCCAGCCACCAGTCCGCGCGGTACCGGCTCACCGTGCCGGGCGCGACGGCGGCGGAGCGCCAGTCGTCGTCGGGCCTGATCTCGGCGAGCGGCACCGGCTCGACGGGATGGGCCGCATCCATCCACCGGGACCGGAATCTCCCGCAGGCACTTCCTGGCATTCGCGACCGGTACCTCGCCTGGTTCGTGCGCGAGGCGTGGCCGTCGCCCGCGACCGGGACGTCCTTCACCTCGGGGCTGCTCGGCGCGCAGGAGGGGCTGTCCCTGGTCGTGGAGTCCGACACGCTCGTCGTGTTCGGTGACGGGCTCGAGGCCGACCGGCTCACCGCCACGTTCGGCCAGACGATCGCCGTCGGGCTCTCTGACCGGACGCTGGCGCTGGTGGGGTGAGCCGCGCCGGCGTCGGGCCGAGGGTCTCGACGATGCCGGCCGTCGGTCGCCCTTAATTCCGGGGTGCGCCGGCCGATGTGTTGGGGCGAAGCGAGTTGCGGCACGAGGCCTGCTCGCAGAGAGGTCGTCGGATGATTGGCGTGGAGGCGAGGCCCAGCTCATCGGTGCTGCCCGAACCACCGAACTTTCGGGCGCTCGTGGACGAACTCGAGGATCTTCACGACTCGGATGCCCGCACGTGCGCCGACCGATCGGTCGCCGCCCTCACGCTCGCTCGCGAGTACGCCGACGACGACGCCGAGATGCAGCTGTCGTACTTCGCCGCATGCGCCTACCACCTGCTCGCCGAAGATACCGCCGCGCTGGCGGCCGCGGCACGGACCGAAGAGATCGCCGCTGCGCGCGGCGAGATCGTCTGGCAGTCCCGGGCGCTGGTGTGCCGCGCGCTCGTGCACTCCGATCTCGGCGAACCCGAGGATGCTGTCGACCTGCTCAGCCGGGCCCTGGACCTGTGCCGGAGCGCCGGTGACGATGCAGGCACCGCGCGGGTCCTCAACAGCCTTGGCGCGGTGTACATCGACATGGTCCACTTCGCGCCGCGCGCGGCGCAGGCGCTCACCGAGGCTCGTCGCACCTGGTTGGCCACCGGCGACACCGACCACGCCTCGATGGTGCTGACCAATCTCGCCAGGATGTACGTCGTGACCAGCGCACGACTCGTGGACAATCCCCGGGGTGCTCAGGCCGCCGCGCGGCATGCGCTGGGCTTCGCGCAGCAAGCGGTCCAGGAGGCCGATGCGGCGGGCATCGGCCGCACCTGCATCGACGCCCGCCTCGCCGTCGTCGGTGCCCTGATGCTCACCGGCGACCTCGAGGCGGCCGGCAAGGCCATCAGTTCCGCCCGCGCGATGCTGAACCGGTTTCCGTCGACGCGCCAGGAGATCGCGTACCGCATCGTCCGGTGCCGCTGGCTCGTGCGCACCGTCCAGCTGGACCTCGCCGTCCTCGAGGTGTGCGATGGTCTCGACTTGTGCGAGGAGCTCAACCGCCCCAGCGAGCGCATCGAGCTGCTGAAGTCGCTCGTCGATGCGTACGAGGGTCGGGGCGAGATCGAAGCGGCCCTGCATGCCCTGCACGAGGTCCACGACCTCACCGCCCACCAGAGCGAGGTCCTCGCCGAGCGGCGGGCCGAGCTGCTCAGCTCCCGAATGGACATCGAGCGCGCGCAAGGCATCGCCGAGGCCGCGATGCGCAGGGCGACCGCCCTCGAAATGACCAACTCGCGCCTCGAGCACGAAGCCACCCACGACGCGCTCACCGGGATCGCGAACCGCCGGTCGCTCGACGTCACGCTCGCCTCCTGGACCGCGGGCGCCCGAACCTTCGGGTGCGCTCTCGTCGACATCGACCATTTCAAGCGAGTGAACGATCAGTGGTCCCATCAGGCCGGCGACCGCGTGCTCGCCCGACTCGCCAAGGTGCTGGCCGGAGAGCTCCGGGGGGTCGACGTGGCGGCGCGCTACGGCGGCGAGGAGTTCGCCCTGCTGATCGACGGGGTCGACGCGATCACGGGTTTTGATACGTGTGAGCGCACCCGGATCGCCGTCGAGTCGACCACCTGGGAGGACCTCATTCCGGGCGGTCAGATCACGATCAGCATCGGACTGACCCTTCATCGCGCAGACGATCAGGTCGATGCGTTGCTCGCTCGGGCCGACGCGGCGCTCTACGCAGCGAAGGACGCCGGGCGGAACAGGGTCATGCTCGCCGGTGCGTGAGGGTCTGGTCGGGTGACTCCCGTGGCGGCCCGGGTAGCGGTTTTCGGAAGATTCTGTGCGTTGAACGCACCAAATCTTCCGAAACTTGGAGTTACTCGAGTAGCGAGCGGACGTCTGCCGCGGTGAGCCGCGCGTCGGCCAGGTCCCCGCCGCCCAGGACACTCTCGAACAGCCGAGACTTGCCCTCCTTGAGCGCCATGACCTTCTCCTCGATGGTCCCGGTCGCCACGAGCCGGTAGACCATGACCGTGCGCTTCTGGCCGATCCGGTGCGCGCGGTCGACCGCCTGCGCCTCGACCGCCGGGTTCCACCAGGGATCAAGGACGACGACGTAGTCCGCCTCGGTCAGGTTCAGCCCGAATCCGCCGGCCTTGAGGCTGATGAGGAACACCGGCGCGTCGCCGGAGCGGAACCGCTTGATGACCTTTGGCCGATTGGTGGTTCCGCCGTCGAGGTAGCAGTGCGCGACGTCGCGGGCCGCCAGGCGGGTCCGCACCCGGTCGAGCACACCGGTGAACTGGCTGAACACGAGTACCCGGTGCCCGTCGGCGACGATCTCGCGCAGCATGCCGTCGAGCACGTCGAGCTTCGTGGCGGGCACGCCGGCGTGCGCGTCGTCGACCAGGCTCGGGTCGAGACTCAGGCGCCGAAGCAGCATCAGGGAGCGGAAGATCTCGAACCGGTTGCCGTCGAAGTTGTCGAGCAGCCCGAGGACCCGCTGCCGCTCGCGGTGCAGGTGGCGGTCGTACACGGCGCGATGACGCGGGGCCAACTCGACCTCGACGATGTGTTCGATCCGCGGCGGCAGGTCGCCCGCGACCTGTTCCTTGGTCCGGCGCAGCATCAGGGGCCGGATCCGGCGGCGCAGCAGTGCGAGGCGCTCGGCATCGCCCTCGCGCTCGATCGGAACGCGATAGAAGTCGGTGAACCGCCGCGGTGAGGGGAACAGGCCCGGCGCCACCAGGCCGAGCAGCGCCCACAGCTCCATCACGGTGTTCTCCAGCGGAGTCCCGGTCATCGCGACCTTGATCCGAGCGTTGAGCTGCCGGGCACAGGAATAGGTAAGGGACTCGTGGTTCTTGACCATCTGCGCCTCGTCGAGAACAAGGACCGACCATCCGAGCGCCGCGTAGTCGTCGAACTCGATCCGGAATAGGGCGTAGGAGGTGACGACGACGTCGGCGTCGGCCGCGAGCTCTGCGAGGTCGGTGCCGCGTTTGGCCCGGGTGCGCTCGATGGTGCGCACCCGCAGGTCGGGCACAAACCGCGCAGCCTCCACCGCCCAGTTCCCGACGACGGAGGTGGGGGCGACGACGAGCAGCGGCGCCGCTCGGGTGGGCCCAGCCTCGTCCGCTGACGCTCCCGTCAGGCGGAGCCGCGCGGCCAGGGCGAGCACCTGAAGGGTCTTCCCGAGTCCCATGTCGTCGGCCAGCACGCCGCCGAGGCCACCCGCCCACAGCCGCGTCAGCCAGGCGAAGCCGGCGCGCTGGTAGGGGCGCAGCTCCGCGAGCACTTCAGCCGGTACCGGGACGTCATCGGGCAGGTTCTCGAGCTGGCGAAGGTCCGCGACTGCCTCGCGCCATGAATGCGCCTGCTCGACGACGACGCCGAGCGCCTCGAGCTCGGCCCAGAGACCGGCCTGGAACCGACTGATCCGCAGCGGTCCCGCGGGTGAGTCCTGCAGCGCGCGGGCCTCTTCGACCAGGGTGCGCAGCCCCGCGAGTGCGGGTGTATCGATCCGCAGCCAGAGCCCGTCCGGCAACAGCAGCCGGTCCTCGCCCAGGGCCAGTGCGCGCAGCAGCAGCGCAAGCGGTACCTCCTGGTCGCCGACGTGCACCGTGATCTCCAGGTCGAACCAGTCCCCGTCGTGGGCGACCGGTCCGGCAGGGCCGTCCGACGGAGCTCCGGTGGGCGCCGAGTCTGCCGAGACCGTCACCCGCGGCTCGTGCTCCGACTGCCGGTAGTCGGCCAGGTCGCCGATGACGACGACGTCGACGTCCCCCGTCGCGCGCAGCGCCGGAAGCACGTTGCTGACCAGGTCAACAGTCTGCCAGGAGCTGACCCGGCAGCGCTCGAGGAGGCGGCCGTCCGCGCCGGGGCTTGCGCCGACCCGAGGCGCGAGCACCTGCCCGATGCTGACCGGTCGTTTGCGGGGCGAAGCCTCGAGGCTCTCGCCAGGTGTAGCGTCCTGCACCTGGCTGAGCACCCCGCCCGGGCCGGTGACCTGGGCGAGTACGCGCGCCTCGCCGTCGGTCGAGCGCCCGGACCGGTCGCCCGGTTCTGGCCACAACGGCACGCGTTGCGTCGATGTGCCGTCCGCGGCTCGGTAGTCCCAGGCCCACTCGAGGTCGGCGGAATGCTCCTCGCCCGCCTGGACGGTTACCTGGAGCACCGGCCGCGGAGGGGCGGGCAGCTCGACCGAGCCGTCTCCCGAACTGACCGCCATCCGGGCGGCCAGGCGCGGGTAGTAGTCGCTCCAGAACCGCGTGGTCTGCTCGGCCGGCACCCGCAGCTCGCGTCCGGCCCGCAACAGTGCGGCCGCCTCGGCGCCGAGTGGCTCGGCGAACTGGGCGAGGGTCAGGCGGCGGTTCTGGAGCACCGGGTCGGCGTCGTCGGCGGCGGACCACCAATACGCGCCCGAGGGTTCCGCGCCCCCGATCAGCTGGAGATGACCCGGGGCGATCGCCTCGTCGTCGACCAGGATCGCGGGTGTGGCGAGCAGACCGCCCTTGTCGGCACGCACATCCAGGAGCGCCCGCGCGGGCGCCTCGAGGATGTTCGCCGGGGCGCGGTCGGCCCGCGCGAGCACCAGCGACACCCCCGCGCGTCGAATGTCGTCGAGCACCCGCCACAGCCCGCGCCCGGCGATCTCGTCCAGTTGGATCGAGGCATTGCCCGGGTAGTAGGCCCCGTAGCCGCGAGAACTGGAGGCGGCCAGCGCGTGCAGCGCGCCCAACGCGGCGGTGTGATGGGTGTCGTAGGAGCGCGCACGCCCGAGCAGGACATCGCTCCACGAGACTCCGGTGCGAATCCAACGACCCTGGGTGGAGCGCACGACCGGGCGTGCCGTGAGGCGGTACGTCGCCGTCGTGCCTCGCCCGGGCATGGCAGGTACCGCCGTCAGCTCGAACTGCAGCCCGAGGGGCCTTCCGAGCGGCGGAGCCGCGACCTCGGAGCGGAGCGCAATGTCGAGCGCTCGTTGCCACGCGGGCGGGGCGGGTGGCGTCGGTGGCGTCGTGCGCCGGTTCAGTGCCGGTCGCGGGCCCGCGGGGGCGGCTGCCGTGCGCCCGTGCAGCAACAGCGCCGCCGCGTGCTTGCAGCCCGACTCCACCGGGCAGTCGCACGAGGAGTCGAGAAGGCGCATCGGCCCGGCGGCTGTCGGCTGCATCCGGACCGAGGTCGAGTAGGTCGAGCCACCCGACCCGCTGACCGTCCCGCGCAGCGTCGAGGCCTTACCGTCCCACCGGCGGGCCAGCACATGTCCGTTGTTCGCGTAGCCGAGGCCGCGTGTGTAGGCGCCACCGCCGACGACGCGGCGGATCTCGCTGTCCTCGATGATCAGGTTCATGGTGTGGTCTCCCTCGTGGCCCGGGAAACACGCTACGACGAGGGTCCGACATCGAGGCGGAGCGGCCCTACGCGAGTCGGGATTTACTCAAGCCTGTCATGGTTCGAGGAACCGGCGAGCCAGCCGCTCCGCGTTGTACGCACGGACGGCGCCGTCGACCGCTTCCTTGTCGTCGAGGTCCGTTCCCTCGGCGAGCAGGCGGCTCATGATCGCCTTGGCCGGCCCCGCGCGCCAGTTGTCGGCTGCGGCTTCGACGTACTTCTCCTCGAGTGCATCCACCATGTTGACGACCATCGCGATGTGCTCGGGGGCCAGCCCGCGGCGGCTCAGCGCGAATTCCACCCACCGGGCGAGAACGCGCGGCAGCGGTTCGACGCAGTCGGGTTCCAGCAGAACCTTGCGATGCACCCAGTCGAGCATGAAGCGCTCCACCTCGCCGGGGCTCCACGCGAGGACCCCGTCGTGAAGGTACCCGTCGCCGAAATCGATGAACGTGTCCGCCAGGACCTCGAGGAAGCCCTGATCCTCATCGTCGTCCTGCGCCGCGATGAAGTCGTCGATGAGCCCGCGGCGCTCGTCGTCGGACGCGTGCTCCCGGTCGACGTCGCGGTGCCGGCCGCGGGTGCGCCAGTGCGCGAGGGAGCGTATCTCGGTGTATTCGGGTTCGTTCTGCGGCGGGAAGTACAGGTCGGTAATCCAGAGGGCGTCGGCGACTTCCGCGAGAGCCTCTTCGGGATCCATCTCGACCATGGGCAGGTCTTCGATAATGCTCTCGTCCTCCGGGGTGCTCACCAACAACTCGTTCACCCATAGTCCGCCGACGGTCGTCTCGAAGACGACCAGCGAGTGCGCGACCGGTTTGGCGAACCGCAACCGGTACACGAATTCGGAGCCCCAGGGATCGGACCAGCGCTGCGCGCCGACGGCGGGCTCGGGGACATGGGTGCGAGAGTCGACGGCCCACACCGGAGCCAGGCCGAGCGGAGCGGCCGCCAACGACTCGAAGACGTCGTCCTGCCAGCGTGCGTCAGGGATCGTCGCAAGGGCGTACAAGGCGAGGTACGCCGGCGCGGCGTGCCTTCCACGGGTAGCGGCGACGAGAGCGCGCACCAAATCAACGTCCGCGTCGCGCTTATCGAGGGTGCGCGTACTTCTGGCCTCGCCGAGCCACGTGCTTGCGAACACTTGGACGGTGAGCAGGTCGAGCGTCGGCAAAACTTCGGCCTCGTCCAGGATCAGCTCCAGCGGCGTCGGCTGCCGGGCCGGTCGACGCTGCTTGGGGGAACGGCCGCGCCCCGGGGGCCGGCCACGACTCTTCGGACTCATCCGAGCAGCCAATCACAGGGGCGTGCGCTGCGCCCAGGTGTAAGTGCGGGAGCTGGTCAGCGTTCAGACGGTCCGGCCGTAGCCGAAGACATGGAGGCTGACGACGTCGATCTCGCGTCGGGGATCGCCGAAGAACGATCCCAGGCGAAGCAGGACCCGGGCGTAGGGGTGCTCGCGTGCAGCGCCGGCCTCGTTCCAGTTGGCGTTCGGGACAACGAGGAACAGGTGCTGGGCATCCGGAGCGATGTGCGTCTTCCAGAGGTCCTTGAGGTCGTGGTTGTTCGTCGTGGTGCCACCGCGCTCGACCTCGGCGATGATGCCGCGGCCCGGTCCGAGGCCGTAGACGAAATCCGGCCGTGCGTGGGTGACGAAGCCGTCGCTGGGGGTGAGTACGACTTCCTCGCGGAAACCGAGGTGTTCCCGCAGGAGGCTGGAGACGATCGACTGGACTGCGCTGCTCTGAGCGCGGTGGATGTGGACGAGGTCGATCTCACTGGCGTTGGTCTGCAGGTGCGCCGAGAGTTGGGTTGCGAGGGCATCGACGCGCTCGAGTTCAGTGGCTTCAGCGGGAGTCAGCGCGCTTCGCGCGAACCGCTGATGCCTGATCTCCACGGTCGGAGCTTCACAGCCGCGGCAACGAGAAGCTAGGGCCGGATCGGCACCGCTCGCGTTTCACCCACCCGGTCTGTCCAACGTGGTCGGCCGACGGCCGGGCTGATCGCGGAGCTACGCGCGAGAATGCAAAGCGTGACCCACTGGGTGCTGCACGTCGACATGGACCAGTTCATTGCGGCCGTCGAACTGTTGCGCCGACCCGAGCTCCGCGGCCTCCCGATCGTCGTCGGCGGCGATGGGGACCCGACGAAGCGTGGCGTGGTGAGTACCGCCTCGTACGAGGCCCGCGAGTTCGGCGTGCACTCGGGGATGCCGCTGCGGACCGCGGCGAAACGATGCCCCGACGCGGTGTTCCTGGGCGTTGACCGCGAGCTCTACGAGGCGGCGTCGGTCACGATCATGGGTACGCTCCGCGAGCTCGACGCCGTGGTCGAGGTACTCGGCTGGGACGAGGCGTTCCTTGGCGTCGAGACCGACGACCCGGAGGCCTTCGCGCGGGAGATCCAACGGCGCGTCCGGGCGGCTACCGATCTCGACTGCAGTGTCGGCATCGGCGAGAACAAGCTGCAGGCGAAGCTGGCCACCGGGTTCGGCAAGCCCGCCGGTGTCTTCCGGCTGACGTACGCGTCGTGGTTCGCGGTGCTCGGCGCGCGGCCGACCGACGTGCTGTGGGGCATCGGCTCCAAGACCGCCAAGCGGCTGAGCGGGCTGGGCATATCCTCGGTCCTCGAGCTGGCGCAGACCGATCCGCGGGCTCTCGCGGCACTGGTCGGTCCCACGACCGGTCCGTGGCTGGTGCAGCTGGCACAGGGTCGAGCCAGCTCGACGGTGGACAGCTCGCCGTACGTGGCCCGCTCACGCAGCCGCGAGACCACGTTCCAGCAGAACCTCGAGGACTGGGACCGGGTTCGCGACGAGGTCGCCCTCCTCGGTCGGCGGGTGGCGCAGGACGTCGTCCAGGAGCAGCGTCGCGCGGTCCACGTCGTGGTGAAGGTGCGGTACGCGCCGTTCGACACCCACACCCACGGCCGGGCGCTGGCCGCGCCGACGTCGGATGTGGAGGCGATCGAGCAGGCCGCTGTTGCTGCGCTCGACGCGTTCAACGAACGGCGACCGGTGCGACTGCTCGGTGTGCGGGCCGAGTTCGAGGGCTGACGGCGTTTGCGGACTCGGGCCTTGGGAAATAAGTAGTCGAGTACGTCCACGGTGGTGCGGCACGCAGCAGGTCAGTCAAGAGAGTTCGAGCATTGTGAGCAGGTCAGCGGCCGTCATGTCCTTGTCCGCGTCGCCTGCGTTGTCTTGGGTTCGCGCGAACTTGGCCGCCGAAACGTTCTGGTCGTGGATCCTCAGCCTGCGGACGTCCGCGGTGGAGTCGCCAGCCTCCCCGCCGTGGTTGTTGGCCCACACAGTCGCGGCCAGCATCTGCGCGGCGACCATCGTGACGTCGTCGTCCATGATCAACTCCACCCGGTCGTCCCGTTCGATGCCCAGCGTAGGTCGCCCAGCTACCTACCCAACAGCCGGCGCCACCACGGCCGCTCCTCGTCCTCGTCGGCGTCGGGAGGCGTGACGACCGGCGGTCGCGACGAGGCGTTCAAGACCTCGCCGGTGTCGGTGTCGAACGGCGTGATGCCGAGCTCCCGGCACACATCGAGGACGATGGGCACGGCTCCCTCGCCGCCGCCGATGTAGAACGTCACGTCGTGGACGCGGATGCCCTTGCCCAGGGCCACCTCGATCTCGTGGTCCGGCCCCTCGAGCCGCAGCCAGCGGGGGTCCTTGTCATCGAGATGGGGCGCCACGCGGCGGACGGCCTCGACGACGTCGTCCGGGTTCCCGATGGGCGAACCCCCGCCATCGGGAATCTGCTCCACATTGCGGGCGCCAGGCGCACGTACGGCATACACGTCCCATGTCATGGGAGGCATTGTGCCGCTTCCAGTTCCTTCGCGGTATTGAGACGGCGAGCGTGAGGACCTCAGCTCATCGGCTCCCGACGGTTCCCGGGGGCGTCCAGCGGACGATCGAGCCGCCCGCCCGGGCGACGGCGCCGCCGGGGATCGCGCGGAGGAACCCGTTGCGGAGACTCTGGCGCCAGCCGCCCCCGAGGTCGGCTCCGAAGCGCGCCATGCGGACCGCTTGCCGGGCGATCGCGCGGGTCCGCGGCCGGCGGGCGGCGTCGAACGCGGCCAGGGCAGGGGCGAGGGCCGCGCCGGCCTGGACGGGCGCCGCGATCAGGGGACCCAGGCATGCTGCGTCCTCCAGTGCGGTGGCCGCTCCCTGTCCCATCGTGGGCAGCGCGGCGTGCGCTGCGTCGCCGACCATGACGACCCGCCCCTGCGTGAAGGCCGGCAGCCCGCCCGGCAGGTGGTAGACGTCGTGCCGCATCAGCCGGCTCGGGTCGGTCGCCTCGATGAGGGCCACAACCTGCGGCGCCCACCCGGCGAACCTGGCCCGCGCCGCGGCGAGCTCGTCGTCGAAGGACGAGCCCTCGGGGTGCTGGAAATACCCGTACCAGTACACCTCCGTCTCGCTGAGGCGCAGGGTGCCGAACTCCGCTCCCGGCCCCCACAGCTCGATCAGGCGGCCGTCGAACGTGGTGTCGGGGATGACAGCCCGCCAGCTGGTGCTGCCGCTGTAGCGCGGACGGGCCGCCGGGAAGACCTGCGTTCGGACCGCGCTCCACATGCCGTCAGCGCCCACGACCAGATCGGACTCGGCGGTGCGTTCGCCGACCGCGGTCCGCCACGTCACCTCGGCGGGCTCGCCGTCCGCAGCCCCGGGACGGACGGCGGTGGCCTGGGCGCCGGTGACCAGGTCCACCCCGGCGGCCTCGGCCGCGTGTCGCAGGGCGGCGTGCAGGCGCTCGCGGTGCACGCCCCAGATCGTCGTCGTCCAGCGAACGTCCGCCCGGTCGTCGGGGATCCGCAGCAGCCAGCGTCCGTGCAAGTCCTGGAAGCCGGTGCCGAGGGTCTCGTGCCCGAGCGCACCGATGGCGTCGTCGTCGAATCCGAGGGCCCGCAGGGCGGCCATCCCGTTGCGCGGAATGGCCACCCCCGCGCCTACCTCGCCGAAGTCCGGTGCGCGTTCCAGAACCGTGGCCTGCCATCCCGCCCGCGCAAGGGACAGCGCCGAGGCCAGCCCGGCGATCCCGCCGCCCACCACCGTCGCGCTCAGTCGCGGCACCATTGCACGCCCCCAGATTGCTCCAAAGCGCGGCCCTGAACTGTCGCGTCCCGTTATGCCATTCTTGCAACTCGCTCCTCTTCGCCTTGAGAAGTAGAGGCATATCCGGCGTCGGGCCTACTCCTCGCCGCGCCAGTGCGGGTTCTGGATGAGCCCGAGGATGTTGCCGAACGGGTCGACGACGGCGCCCGACATCCAGCCCTCCCCGCGCACGGTCGGCGGCTCGAAGATCGTCGCGCCGCGCGAGACGAGGTCGTCGATGGTGGCCCGCACGTCGTCGACGCTCCAGTAGACGTACTGCCCGCCGGGCACGTGCTCGAGGCGGCCCGGGATGAAGCGGGCGTCGACGATCCCGAACTCGTCGTCGTCGCGCCCGAAGCGCCACTCGACGTAGCCGTCGCGCACGAAGTACGGCTCGCTGCCGAAGAAGCTGGTGTACCAGGCTCGCGCCGCGGCCATGTCGGCGGCCTGGAAGTTGGACGTGGCCAGACCCTGCAGAGGGTTCGTGTGCTGTGTCATGTCTCGATGATGCAGACGGCGGGTGGTCGCTGCTCGGTGATGTGCGCACCGACCTCAGCGGGCTGTCGTACGAATGCTCGCCCGCGAGGTGGCCGACTGACGACCGAGGGCATTCGCCCCACTGCCGAGGTGGCTGCTGCCTAGCATGAGGGGCGTTCCATCTGGACTCGCAAGGGAGCAAGCCTGCAATGACCGATATGCAGAAGTCCGCCAAGGGCGCCGCGGCAACCGAGAAGAAGTTCGAGGGCTTCACGGACGACGAGAAGGGCGCGATGAAGGAGCGCGCCCGTGAGCTGAAGGCGGCGGCGGCCCGCGGGAACGAGGCGGACGAGGAGAGCGCCGTGCTCGCGAAGATCGCAGAGATGCCGGAACCCGATCGAGCCCTGGCCGAGCGGCTCCATGGCGTCATCACGGCCAGCGCGCCGACCCTCGCTCCGAAGCTCTGGTACGGGATGCCCGCGTATGCCAAGGACGGCAAGGTCGTCTGCTTCTTCCAGCCCGCGCAGAAGTTCAAGACGAGGTACTCGACGTTCGGCTTCAACGACCCGGCGAACCTCGACGACGGCGCCATGTGGCCGACCGCGTTCGCCCTGACGGAACTGACCGCCGCCGACGAGGAACGGATCGGCGCGCTCGTGAAGCGAGCGGTGAGCTGAGCACGCCAGTTTCGCAACCCCATGCGCGGGGAGGCCTCGCAACGCGTCCTTCGGCCAGGGCCCCGAGATGCAGATCCCGGGGCGAGTCGCCGCTTGGGATCCACCCCGCCGGGTGCTCTTCGACAAGGACGACGGTGTCGGAGGGCTGGCCTTCGAGTGGCTGGTCGAGGCCCGCGACGGCGGGACGTGCGTGGTCCGTCTCGTGAACACCGGCTTCGGGTCGGGTGATGGCTGGGACGCCCGGTACGACGGGATGTCGGAGGGGTGGAAGCTGTTCCTGCGCAACCCGCAGCTGCACCTGGAGCACTTCCCCGGCCAGAGCGCGACGGCCATGCTGCCGACGGCGACGTGGGACGGCACGCAACAATCGGCGTGGGCGGCTCTCACCGGGCCCTGCGCGTCCCGGCATCGCCCGCGATCGGCGAGCGGGTCGTCGTGCGCGCGCCCGACGCCCCGGCGCTGTCGGGCACGGTCGTCGATGCCGCGGACTGGCGCCTCGCCCTGGTGCTCGACGGACCGTGCCCGGGCACCGCGATCCTCGCCGTCGAGGGAGCGGGCGACCAGGCCAGCGTGTCGATCTGGTCCTACCTCTACGGATCGGAGGGCTCCGAGGTGGCGGTGCGCGACGAGCCTCGCTGGCGGGAATGGCTCGCCGAGCACGCCGCCTCGTAGCGTCAATGCGCCCGTGTCGGCCGGCCGTTCTCAGGGAAGAGCGGGATCGGGGTGGTCGGCCGCGAACTGCTGTCCGGCGCCTTCGTCGACAAGGCCTTCGTCCAGCAACCATTCGACGGCCCGGCGCTGAGCCCGTACATCACGCAGGGCATTCCACGCCTCGGTCAGCTCGGGGTGATATCCATAGATCTGGTCCTTGAATCGCCGGAACGCTCCTCGTCCCTGCAGTGATTGCATCAGCCGTCGAGCGGCCTCGCGGTCGCTGATGCCGTCGGCAAAGTCGACCATGTCCTGGTACCACACGTAGGAGGGGAGGGGGTCGATCGGAGTGAGATCCAGTTCGTCGATGTCGACGGGGTTCTCCCCGTCGATGCCCGTCGCTGGTCCAAAACGCCACCCGCCCCGTTCGCGGGTCGATCAGCCATCGGTGCTCGTCGTCGTTCTGATCTGCCAGCGCTGTCGCGATCTCGTCAACGTCGATTCCGCTCAGCTCCAGCATCAACCGAGGCTAACCAACTGGCTCAGATCGTTGTCACCGTTGACCGGCAGGTGACCGGGCAAAGACGGCGCCGAGGAAAGTTCGCATGCGGTCGGCGACCTCGTCGAGGTTGCTCTCGAGCAGGAAGTGACCGCCGTCGGCCAGGTGAATCTCGGCGTTCGGGACGTCGTCCGCGAAGGCGCGGGCTCCGTCGGGGCCGAAGATCTCGTCGTTGCGACCCCAGATCGCGAGCACCGGCACCTGGCTCGCGCGAAGGTACTCGTGCAGCTTCGGGTAGACCGCGAGGTTGGTGACGTAGTCGGCGAAGAGCTTGAGCTGGGCCAGGTCGTTGCCGGGCCGGTGTACGAGGTCGGAGTCGTGGTGCCAGGTGTCGGGGCTGACCAGGCTCGGGTCCGGGACGCCGTGGGTGTACTGCCACTTGATGGTCTCGAGCTCCAACGCGACGCGAAGTGCCGTCTCGTTCTCGAGGCCCTTGTCCTGCGCGTAGGCCCAGATCGGCTTCCAGAAGTCCTCGACGAACCCCGCCTCGTACGCGTTGCCGTTCTGGCTGACGATCGCCGAGACCGCCTCGGGGTCCTTCAGCGCGAGCCGCCAGCCGATCGGCGCGCCGTAGTCCTGCACGTAGATCGCGTATCGGGTCACGCCGAGCTGAGCGAGCAGCTCGGCCGTCAGGTCGGCCAGGGCGTCGAAGGTGTAGTCGAACTCGTCGACTGGCGGCGCGTCGGACAGCCCGAAGCCGAGCATGTCGGGCGCGATGACGTGGTAGTCGTCGGCCAGCTGGGGGATGAGGTCGCGGAACATGAATGAGCTGGTCGGGTAGCCGTGCAGCAGCACGACGGTTGGCGCGTCGCCGGAGCCGGCCTCGCGGTAGAACAGCTGGCGACCCTGAACGGTCGCGTAGCGATGGTGAGTGCTCGTGGACACGTCTAACCTCCATGGGTTCCTGATGTGGTTAGACAGGCAACCACGGAACGGGTAACCTGTCAATCGAGTCAATGAGGTTAGGGAGTTTTCAGGTGTCGGATCAGACTGCGGACGAGGACTTCCTGCTCGCCGTGCTCAACAGCACGCCGGTCGTCGACGACGCGCCGACGGACGAGTTCGCGGACGCCGCCCGGGCGCGTGCCTGGCTCGCGGCGCAGGGTGGGACGGGCTCGGCCGCCGAGCTCGGTGGCGTGTTGAGCGCGCGGGAGCTTCTCCAGGCGGTGGTCAGGGGGGACGACGACGTCGCGTCGCTGGCGCCGACGCTGCAGGGCGTCGTGCGTACGCCGGTCTGCACGGAGCGGGGCATCGAGTGGGACTTCGAGGTGGACGCGGATCGACGACTCGCGGTCCGCGCGGTCATGGCCTGGTCGGGCATCGTCGGGCGCAGCCCGGCTCGGCTTCGGCCCTGCGCGAACGACGAATGCAGCCTGTTTCTGCTGGACCGGAGCAAGGCGGGCAGTGCCCGTTGGTGCTCGATGGCGACCTGCGGGAATCGGCTGAAGGCTCGTCGACACAGCGAGCGGTCGCGGGCCGGGCACGCGGGCTGAGGCATTCCACCCCGGCCGTTATGGCGAGTGCGGTCCTTGACGCGGGGCCGTCCCGTCACCGCCGGGAGCTCGCGGCTCTCGGCGAGCAACGGCCCATCCCGCCCAGGGAAGAAGTACAAGGCCGGCGAACGAAGCGATCGCCAGACCGAAGGCGGGAATGAAGACGATCGGGGCCAAGTCGGCCGGGTCGTTCGCCCAGGCGATACCGGTCGACGCGAGGAAGATCGTGAGTCCCGCGCCCAGTGCAGTCACCAGGGCGGTGATCGTCGGCTTGGCGGGTCTAGTCCGAAGGGACTTCTTCCGGATGTAGGCCCCGCTTCCTGCGCCGATACCCGCAGTCACCGTGACAACGAGAAGAGCGACACCCGGCACGACCACCAGGATGCTCGCGAGGTCCTCCGAGTCGGAACCGGGTGCGTAAATCACTGAGCTGAGGGCGAGTACGACGAGGCCGCCGAGTGGGCGGAGAGTCGCATGACGCTGCGGCGCGGAGGTTCGTCGACCCCACTGCGCGGCGCGGATGCAGCCGCGTTCGGCGCTGGTCTCATCGAGCGGTCCAAAGGTGGACGCCCGTCGATCGATCCCGACGCGAAGCCCGGTCAGCACTCCCGGGCGGTGCAGGTCCGGGTCGACGACAACCTTGACCGCGCGCTCGAGGACCTGGCGAGGGCTCAGCACCGCTCGAAGAGCGCGGTAGTGCGCGACGCTCTCGCTGCCTACGTGGCACGTCACTGACCCGTCGCGCCCGCCAGTTGCTACCAAAACTGCTACCAATCAGCCTCGACCGGCGTGCTCGCCCCGAACATGACGAAGGGCCCGTCACCTGCCTC